>CAJOOL010000304.1 GCA_905236115.1 uncultured Endomicrobiia bacterium | reverse complement strand
TACCAACTATCTCTGCGAAACTCCGCCTCTTTATAGGCAAAATCTGCTTCGGGCTTTGCTCATTCATAATTATTCAGCATTTCCTTAAGAATCAATCAGCGTTTTATTAAGCCTGTGTATGGAGCAGTAAATGAACAAAAAGCAGGAAGATTTACTGAAAAGCATAAATAACGGAAAAATAAAAGGCAGCCAAAAACTGTTGGCAAAAAAATTAAATGTATCCGAAGTGGCCATAAGCAGATGGCTGAGCGGACTGCAAAATCCGTCGCAGGAAAACTATGAAAAGATGGCGAAGATATTCAACAAAAAACAAAAAGAGATAGAAAAAATATTTTCCTGCGGACAAAACAACATCGCAAAAAACAATCCTGACAATAAAATGATAAACTTAATAATGACGGAAAACGAATTGTTAAAAAAAGATATACAACTTATAAAAAAAGATTTGGAATTGATAAAGCTTAAACTGGAAAAGAATTGACATAGACTGCAAATTTTTATAGAATAGTTTGTTTAAAGAGATTAAGGTAACAATTTATCCGGTATGATTTACGGATTTATTCGGCAGTAAATTTCCTAAACGGGAAAAAACAGAGGGATCTTTTTATGGAAACAAGGAAACAGTCAACGTCAACCGAAAGCGGTTTGCAGACGCCGGAAAACGAGCTTTCCTTACATCGTTTTGCGGGAACAAGACGGCAGGCAAGAGAATGTGCTCTGCATTTATTGTATGCTTTTGACAATTGTTTAATGGACGAGCAGGCTGTTTTTAAATGTTTTGATGATTTTTTACCGGTTGAGAATTCATACAGATCTTTTGCCGTGGAACTGTTCAGAGGCGTGTGTGCCAATATAGAAAAGATAGATAGTATTCTTGAAAAATATGCCAACAACTGGGAAATATCCAGAATGACTGCGGTGGACAGAAACATTATGCGTATGGCGGCATACGAAATACTGGAAATGCCGAAAACACCTATAAACGTTATAATAGACGAGGCTGTGGAAATCTCAAAAATGTATTCCAACAGAGATTCGGGAAAGTTCGTAAACGGTATTTTGGATAAAGTGCAGAAAGAAAGAAAATAAAATAAAAAATTTTACCGAGAGTTTTATTAAAATAATAAAGCTCTTTTTTTATGTAAAAAAATGAATATTAAAGAACAAATTGAAGATTTAAAAAAACAGATAAGGCACCACGATTATTTATACTACTGTCTGGATAATCCGGAAATTTCGGATTTTGAATACGACAAACTTTTCAAACAGCTTCAAAAACTTGAAAATGAAAATCCGTTGTTTATCACTTCGGATTCCCCCACTCAGAGAGTTTCCGGGGCGGTGGTTTCTTCAACTTTTGAAAAAGTAAAACATTCAACACCGATGTTATCGCTGGAAAATTCTTATTCTTTGGAAGATGTTACGGCATGGAACCAAAGAGTGAAAAAAAATCTCAACACAAACGAAGACATAGAATATATTGTAGAACCGAAAATTGACGGGCTGAGTGCCGGACTGACATATATAAACAATTCTTTTGTTTCCGGTGCGACAAGAGGCGACGGAGAATACGGCGAAGACATTACGGAAAATTTAAAAACCGTTAAAAATATTCCGCTGAAACTTCTGTCCGAAGAAAATATAACTCTGTGCGAAATACGCGGCGAAGTGTATATAAATAAAAAAGATTTTCAGACGCTTAACGAAACTCTTCTTGACAAAGGTGCCGCAAAGTTCGCCAACCCCAGAAATGCGGCGGCAGGTTCTTTAAGACAGAAAAATCCGCAGATTACCGCCGAAAGGCATTTAAGTTTTTTTGTTCATTCTTTCGGACAGATACAAGGGCTTAAAGAGGGAAAAGAAATAAAAAAACATTCCGAATTTTTGAAATTTTGTTCAAAGGCAGGTTTCCCTATACAGAAAAATATAAAGGTCTGCAAAACAATTGAAGAAGTAAAAAATTTTCTGATGTTTTTGCAGGATAACAGAGATAATCTGCCCTATGAAATAGACGGAGCGGTTGTAAAAATAAATGATTACGGACAGCAAAAAATAACGGGGTATACTAACAAAAGCCCGAGGTGGGCGATAGCATATAAATTTCCTGCAAGGCAAGCCGAAACAAAATTATTGTCAATAGGACTTCAGGTTGGAAGAACGGGAGTTGTTACGCCTAAAGCCGTGCTTGAACCGGTAGCTCTTTCCGGAGTGGTTATATCAAATGCAACGCTGCATAATTTTGACGAGATTGAGCGGTTAAATATAAATATCGGCGACAATGTCATAATAGAACGTGCGGGCGAAGTGATACCGAAAATAATAAAAGTTTCAAAGAAAAACAGTGACGGTTATTTTCTGCCGCCTATGCAGTGTCCGTCGTGCGGAAGTAAAATTGTGAAAGAGGACGGCGATGTTTATTACAACTGTATAAATCCGTCATGCCCTGCACAGATAAGAAGAAGTTTAATTCATTTCGTATCAAGAGATGCAATGAATATTGACGGTTTCGGCGAGGCGGTAATAGACCAGCTGTTGAAGCAAAACAAACTGCATAATTTTGCCGATATTTACAAACTGAATTTTGACGATTTTATGATGCTGGACTTATTTAAAGAAAAGAAAGCCAACAATCTTATGCAGGCAATAGTTGACAGCAAAAAACAGCCGTTAAATAAATTAATATCCGCTTTGGGAATAAAACATATAGGCGACAAATCCGCACAGATACTTGCGGAAAGATTTAAAAATATTGATAATCTGATTGGTGCTAAATATGAAGAGCTGATTTCAATAAATGAGATAGGGCCTGTGTTGGTGCAGTCCGTTATAGACTTTTTTGCAAATCCTAAAACCGTAAAAATGATAGAAGAGCTGAAAATGTTGGGCGTAAATACGGTTGACCCCGAAAAAGATACTTCTTTTTCCCCGCTTGCAAACAAAACATTTGTTTTAACGGGTGAGCTTACATCTTTTACCAGAAAGGAAGCTGAAAATTTAATTTTATCTCTTGGCGGGAAAACAACTTCTTCCGTAAGCAAAAAAACCGATTATGTTGTTGCCGGCGAAAATGCGGGAAGCAAGTACGACAAGGCCGTTAAGCTGGGGGTAAAAATTCTTAATGAAAAAGAATTTAGGGAAATGTTGAAAATTCCGGAAGAGGAACCTTTGAGTTTATTTTGATGAGATGTATGGGAACGGCTGTTGAAAAATTGAAAACGGCGGCTGAGGACTGAGAGGTGAGAGTTGAATTCAGTTTTGTTGAAAAAAAAACATAAAAAATATATAATAACGAAAATTTTATTTAAGGGGATGTTTTTTTGATTGCGGACGGGTAAAATATATTTTGAAATTTTCGTTCAAAATCGGCATTTCTTTAAGAGAGAAAAAAATGTTTAAAATCGTAAAAAAAGAAGTGTTGTCATCAGTAATCAAGAGCTTTGAAATTGAAGCACCCGACATTGCAAAAAATGTCAAAGCAGGTCAGTTTATAGTTCTTCGTCTCAACGAAAAAGGTGAAAGATTTCCTTTAACCGTTGCAGGTAAAAATATTGAAAAAGGAACTATAAAAATCATTTTTCAGGAAGCCGGTAAATCCACTACTCATCTGGGGACATTGAACGAAGGCGACAGTATCAGAGATATTGTCGGTCCTTTGGGACAGCCTACCGAAATTAAAAAGTTCGGTACCGTTGTTGCAATGGCAGGCGGTGTAGGAACTGCAGAGCTTCTTCCCGTTATCAGTGAATTGCTTAAAGCAGGAAATAAAGTTATCACTATCGTCGGTGCAAGGAACAAATCTCTTTTGTTGCTGCAGGACGAATTGAAAGCAAACTCAACGGAACTCTTAACTGCTACCGACGACGGTTCTTTCGGTATAAAAGGCTTTGTTACCAATGTTTTGGCTGATGTTATAAAAAGAGAAAAAGTTGATATCGTTTATGCTATCGGACCTGTTCCGATGATGAAAGCCGTATCAAATATGACAAAAGAATATAACTTAAAAACTCTCGTATCGCTTAACCCGATAATGGTTGACGGAACGGGAATGTGCGGTGCATGCAGAGTAAGTGTTGACGGTAAAATAAGATTCGCTTGTGTTGACGGCCCGGAATTTGACGGGCATCTTGTTGACTGGGACGAACTTATCAACAGATTAAGAGCTTTCAAAGAAAACGAAAAATTGGCGTTGGAAAAATATAAAGATATTCTTAATATGGAGTGCAAATGTCACAAAGAATAAAAATGGCAGAAAGAGAGCCTAACGTAAGAAATAAAGATTTTGAGCAGGTAAATTTAGGTTATTCCGACGAGCAGGCATTGTTGGAAGCAAAGAGATGTTTGAATTGTAAGAAGCCTATGTGCGTAACGGGATGTCCCGTAGAAGTTCCAATTCCTGCATTTATTCACGAATTGGCAAATAACAATCCTGCAGAAGCAATAAAAGTTATTAAGACAAAGAGCAATCTTCCGGCAGTTTGCGGAAGAGTTTGTCCTCAGGAAAAACAGTGCGAAAGCAAATGTATTCTCGGTATCAAACAGGAACCTGTAGCTATCGGCAATCTTGAACGATATGCGGCAGACTGGGCAGCAAAAAATGCCAAAGAAGACAATTTTGATATAAAACCTAACGGTATAAAAGTGGCGGTTATCGGTTCCGGCCCTGCAGGTTTAACATGTGCAGGCGATTTGGCAAAAATGGGATACGATGTTACAATATTTGAATCTCTGCACGATTCGGGCGGAGTATTAAGATACGGTATTCCTGAGTTCAGGCTTCCGGTTGCAGTTCTTGATAAAGAAATTGATTCTTTAAAAAAACTCGGCATAAAATTCGTTTTCAATTATTTGATAGGAAGAACAAAAACTGTTGAAGACTTGTTTGCCGATGGGTTTAAGGCAATATTTGTAGGTACGGGAGCAGGACTGCCGACGTTCCCCGGAGTAGAAGGGGAAAACCTTAACAACATTTATTCCGCTAATGAATTTTTGGTAAGAATAAATTTAATGAACGCATTTCAGTTCCCGGAATATGATACTCCTGTTCATAAAGGCAAAAATGTAGTTGTTATCGGCGGCGGAAATACTGCAATGGATTCCGTCAGAACGGCAAAGAGAATCGGAGCCGAATCCGTAAAACTTCTTTACAGAAGAACACAGAACGAGATGCCTGCAAGACTTGAAGAAAGAAAACATGCTCTTGAAGAGGGTGTTGAATTTGTTGAACTTACCGCTCCCAAAAAATTCATTGCCGATGAAAAAGGTTATGTAAAAGCCGTAGAATGTGTTAAAATGCAGCTTACCGAACCGGATGCTTCCGGCAGAAGAAAGCCTGTGGAAATTGAGGGTTCAAACTTTATAATAGAAACCGATTTGGTAATTTTGGCTTTAGGTTTAAATCCTAATCCTATTCTTCCGTCCTTAACCAAAGGACTTCAAACCGACAAAAAAGGTCATCTCATTGTTGACGAAAATTTAATGACGACAAGAGAGGGCATTTTTGCAGGAGGAGATATTGCCGGAGGGAGTACTGTGATTCAGGCAATGGGAATGGGCAAGCAAGCCGCGAAGCACATAAATGAATATCTTACAAAATAAGATATTCTTGTATAACGACCTTAATATTTGGGCAATAATATTGAAACTCGCAAACTTATGTACACCTTACGGCTACGTACACCGCGTTTGCGAGTTTCTTCATTCTTGCCACAAATCTTAAGGTCTTGTCAAAAGTCGCAAAGAATTTGTTGCAACTTTTGAGAGGTGTTTTTTCACTCTTATATTTTTTGGTAAACTTTAAGTTTTCAAAATATTTCGTCGCTTAGAAATCGCAATATATTATGCAATTTTTGAATTGTATTTTTCTGTCCTTACATTTTCATTTTTTGTCATTCCCGAGTATTTCTGTCGGGAATCTATGTTCATAAAACACCGAATTTGATAAATTCTCATTGTTGTTTTCCGTTCAACCTTTCAGCTTTTCAACTATTTTTTTACTTAGGAAATGCTGAATAATTCTGAAAGAGCAAAGCCCGAAGCAGATTTTGCCTATAAAGAGGCGGTTGAACCGCTTCAAGCGGAACTTCGCAGGGATAATGGGCAATT
>CAJOOL010000303.1 GCA_905236115.1 uncultured Endomicrobiia bacterium | reverse complement strand
TTCTGACGCCTGCTTCTCTGGTATAACTTGCTATCACTTCTTTTACGGCACTGTCGTCAATAACAACTTCACTGTCGTTCAAACCGTGGTCTTTCATTTGCTTTTTTATCAGATATTTTTTGGCTATGGAAAGTTTCTCTTCATCGGTATATCCGGAAAATCTGATAACTTCCAACCTGTCAAGCAAAGTATTGGGAATATTGTTAAGCGTGTTTGCCGTTGTTATGAACATAACGTTTGACAAATCATAATCAACATCAAGATAATGATCGCCGAAAGCATAGTTCTGTTCCGGGTCAAGCACTTCCAAAAGTGCTGCCGACGGATCGCCTCTCCAGTCGCTGCCCATTTTATCTATTTCATCCAGAATAAATACGGGATTATCCGAACCGGCCTTTTTCATGGATTGAATAATTTTGCCCGGCATGGAACCGATATAAGTTCTTCTGTGCCCGCGGATTTCCGCTTCATCTCTGACACCGCCCATGGAAATACGGACAAAATTCCTGCCCAGACTCCTGGCTACGGATTTGGCTATTGAAGTTTTGCCCACGCCCGGAGGACCGACGAAACATAAAACAGGTCCTTTAAACTTTTTAACTCTGGACAAAA
This sequence comes from uncultured Endomicrobiia bacterium, assembly GCA_905236115.1. GTDB lineage: Bacteria > Elusimicrobiota > Endomicrobiia > Endomicrobiales > Endomicrobiaceae > Ruminimicrobiellum. The sequence goes on along the minus strand of CAJOOL010000303.1, from coordinate 4,972 downwards.
CCGCCAGATATTCTATAATTCTTTCTTTTACTTTATCCAGACCGTAATGGTCTTCGTCAAGAATTTCTTTTGCACGGTTTAAATCAAGATTATCTTCGGTGAGTTTCTTCCAAGGCAGGTCAAGCAGCCACTCAATGTAGGTTCTTATAACGCTTGCTTCCGGCGACTGGTTGGTCATTTTTTCCATTCTGGCAAGCTCTTTTTCGGCTGTCTCTCTTGCCTCGTCACTCATTTTGCTTTCTTTTATTTTTTCTCTTAATTCGTCTATTTCTTTGGAATTATCGTCTTTCTGTTTCAGCTCTTTCTGTATGGCTTTCATTTGCTCGTTAAGGTAATATTCTTTTTGATTTTTTTCTATCTGTGTTCTGACGGTATTTTGTATTCTTCTTTCAATATTTAAGATTTCAATTTCACCGTTTAAAATTTCTATTATTTTGTATAATCTTTTTAAAGGGTCAATCGCTTCAAGTATGGCCTGTTTTTCATTATTTTTTATGGAGATATGGGATGCGATTGTATCGGCCAGTTTTGACGGGTCTTGAATGTTTGAAACGGATATTGATATATCCATAGGCATTCTGGGATTAAGCTTGACATACTGTTCAAAAAGTGCAACGGTTCTCCTTATAACGGCTTCAAGCTCCGAAGAAAACTCCACAACTTCGTCAAAAACATTCAAGCCTACTTCTATGTAACCTTTATCGCTGAGCTTAAATTCCGTCCATTCAGCTCTGGCAACACCCTCAACAAGAATTTTTAAAGTTCCGTCAGGCATTTTCAACATCTGAAGAACTTCGCATATAGAACCTGTATGATATATATCGTCAGGCGTAGGCTCTTCTATTTGCAAATTTTTCTGTGTGGCAATAAAAATATATCTGCTTGCGGTCATCGCCTCTTCAAGTGCTTTTATGGACTTATCGCGGCCTACAGCCAACGGAAGCACCATAGCGGGAAAAACAACCACATCCCTAACGGGAAGCATAGGTAAAATTTTAGGTATATCAACAAATTTATCTTCCAAAGATTTTCCTTTTTCGCTCATTTTTTCTCCTTAAAAAATGCGAAATTTTTTTAATATACAACTACAACAGCTGTCAGAGCTATTCGGTTTTCGGTTTGGACTTTTTCTTTACCGTATCCAAATCCACTATACATCTTTTTATTTTATTTTCGTTAAACATTTCAAACATCGTATCGGTCAAAAATTCTTCAATCATAGCTCTTAAACCTCTTGCACCGGATTTTTTATTTATTGCCTGAGAAGCAATCTCTTTAAGCGCTTCCGGTTCAAAAATCAAATCTATATTTTCAAGAGCAAACATTTTTTGATACTGCTTAACCAATGCGTTTTTAGGTTCGGTTAAAATATGCACTAAATCGTCAACCGAAAGATGTTCCAAAGTAGAAACAACCGGAAGCCTGCCGACAAGTTCCGGAATTAAACCGTATTTTATCAAATCTCTCGTTTCAACCTGTGCAAAAATTTTATCCTTATCGCTGAACCTTTCCTGTTCGGAAACGCTCTTTGCACAAGTATTAAAACCGATATTTTTCTTGCTGAGTCTTTCTTCAATTATTTTTTCCAAACCGTCAAATGCTCCGCCGCAAATGAACAAAATATTGGTCGTATCAACTTTTATACATTCCTGCTGAGGATGTTTTCTGCCGCCCTGCGGAGGAACGTCGGCAACGGTTCCCTCAACTATCTTCAAGAGAGCCTGCTGGACACCCTCACCGGAAACATCTCTGGTAATGGATTTATTTTCGGATTTTCTTGCAATTTTATCTATCTCGTCAATATAGATAATTCCTCTCTGAGCTTTTTTTACGTCATAGCTGCAGTTCTGCAAAAGTCTGACAAGAATATTTTCCACATCGTCGCCGACATAACCTGCCTCCGTTAAAGTGGTGGCATCGGCTATTGCAAAAGGAACATCCAAAATCCTTGCAAGCGTTTGGGCAAGAAGAGTTTTACCGGTTCCTGTCGGACCTAAAAGAAGAATATTAGATTTTTGAAGTTCAACATCGCTTGCTTCAACGGAATTTATTTGAATTCTTTTATAATGATTATACACCGCTACGGACAAAACTTTTTTTGCTCTTTCCTGCCCGATAACGTAACTGTCCAAAAACTTTTTTATGTCTTTAGGCTTGGGAATAATTTTTATTTCCGGTTTGGAATCTTCTTTTTTCTGTTCGGCGGCTTCATTCTTTACTGCGGTTGTCGTCCGTTCAAGTTTATTAAGAATTTCATTGGACTGTCTTATGCAGTCGGCACATATAATCGCACCGGTTTTCTGTTCACCTATAAACTTCTTGCCGCTTGATTTAGGTGCTCCGCAAAACAAACATTTCTGTTCATTGTTATCATTATTATCTTTTGTCATTATTTTTTCCCTGAAATTATAACTTCATCAATCAATCCGTATTCTTTGGCTTCCTGTGCGGACATATAATAATTTCTTTCGGTATCCGCAATTATTTTTTCTTTGGTCTGTCCTGTATGAGCAGCCAAAATATCCGCAAGTTTGCTTTTTGTAATAACAAGCTCTTTTGCTTCCAAATCTATATCGGTAACCTGTCCGGAAATTCCACCGCCGTAAATCAAAGGCTGGTGAATCATTATTCTGGAATGTTCAAGAGCGTATCTTTTTCCTTTGCTGCCTGCGGCAAGAAGCACCGCACCAAAAGACATAGCCATACCCATACAAATGGTAGTAATGGGGCTTTTGATATACTGCATTGTATCATAAACGGCAAGCCCTGCGGTAACCATACCTCCGGGAGAGTTTATGTATAAATTTATATCCTTTGTATTATCTTCGGCATCAAGATACAGAAGCTGAGCGATAAGTGCATTTGCAGAATCCGTTGTTACTGCCCCTTCCGCACCGCCGACAAAAATAACTCTGTCTTTTAAAAGTCTGGAATATATATCGTAGCCGACAGAACCGTTACCGCTTCTGTCTATCACAGTAGGAATTAAATTCGGCATTTGACCTCCTTAAAATTTACTTTTACTTATCGGTTTCGGTAATATCCGCATTATCTTTTAAGAACTTAAATATTTTTTCTTCTTTTAAAAATGAAGCTATGTTTTCTTTATTTTCTTTAAAATAATTTTCAACATCATCTTTTCTTGCACTGTTTGCGTCAAGCATTTCCTGTTTTTCGGCATTTAAATCTTCGTCGGTAACATCCAGTTTTTCCTGAGAACAAACAGAATTTAAAATATATGCAAGACGGACACTTTTGTTTGCTTCTTCAGCATATTTTTTATCGGAAGATTCAACCTGTTTTTTTATAAAATCTTCTTTTGCACCCTGCTGCTTCATGTAATCGGACATTCTTTTTATCAAATAATTTTTCTGGCTTAGAACTACTGATTCGGGAACATCAAATACGTTTTTGTCAAGAAGATGTTCTATAATTTTATTTTCCACTTCGGCATTCTGCCTTTTAACTTCCTCTTTTTCCAAAGATTCTTTTATTTTTTTCTTTAAATCTTCAAGATTTTCAAGACCTAAATCCTTTGCAAAATCGTCGTTGGCCTCGGGAAGTTTTTTATCTTTTATTTCTTCAATTTTCGTCTTAAAAGTAACTTTTTTGCCTGCAAGCTCTTTATTCAAATAATCTTTAGGATATTCTATTTCTATATCTTTCGTTTCGCCTTTTTTGGACCCGGTCAAACCGTCCTTAAAGCCTTTCAGTGTATTTTCTGCACCTAAATCTATCATAAATTCTTTGGCTTTTATTTTTTCTACAGCTTTACCGTCAATAAAACCCTCATAACTTACAATTACAAAACTGTCTTTTGCAGCCTCGCCTTTTTCGGAAACAACCAAACTGGCATTTCTATCCTGAAGCATTTTTATTTCTTCATCTACTTTTTTATCGGTGATTTTATTTATTTTTTTGCTTACTTTTATTCCTTTATAATCCTTAGCTGTAAAATCAGGCTGACATTCCGCTTTAAAAGAATATTTTAAAACTTTACCGAAATCATATTCCATTTTTGTAATAACGGGCATATCCAAAGGAATGAATTTTTCCTGTTCCAAAACATTAAAAATACTTTTGCCTATTACATTTTCAATAAGCTTTTCTCTTGCAAATTCGGAATAATTTTTCTTTACCATATCCATAGGAACTTTACCTGTTCTGAAACCTGCAATTTTTGCCGTTTTTTGAATGGAATTATAGACTTTATCCAGCTCGGGATTAGTCTGAGAAGGTTCTATTTCAACTTCCATGGATATTAAACATGGTTTTCTCTCCAAAACTTTTGATTTAAATTCATACTTTTGAGTACTCATCTGTAACCCCTTTCTTATGTTAATGTATAATGTACACCGCCGTTCTGCGGATAGAGGGACTTGAACCCCCACACCGTAAAGATATATGGTCCTAAGCCATACGCGTCTGCCAATTCCGCCATATCCGCAATCGTTAAAAAACTTATCTGGCGATTATACCATTTTTGGAAGTTGGAAGTAAAGGACTAAATGATATTGATATTTTGCTTTATAATATTGTATGATAAGTACTGCCGCTTAAAAAAATTAAAAATTTTTTCAGGAGATTAAAATTAAAATGAAAAACATCATTATTATTTCTGTGGAACAAAGACAGTCTGTATCGGCCTCGGTGCAGGAAGTTTTAACGCAGTTCGGATGCTTTATTAAAACAAGGCTCGGTATTACCGACAGCAGCAAAGAGAAATGTTCTCAGACGGGATTGATTATTTTGGAATTTATCGGAAGCGAAAAAGAAATATCTTCAATTACTGAAAAACTTGCCGCAATAAAAGGCGTAAAAGTAAAAACCGTTTCAATTTAAAAGCAGGCAATAAAGGTAACATAAAGGAAACACTGATTAATTGTGAATGGAAACCTTGAGGCATATTTTGCCTCTAAATTCGTTGGAGTTTCTTGAGATATGTTACCAACTATCCCTGCGAAACTCCGCT
>CAJOOL010000302.1 GCA_905236115.1 uncultured Endomicrobiia bacterium | reverse complement strand
TCTGGGCGGAGGGACAAATACTTTATTTTCCGACGACGGTTTTAAAGGAATAATAATAAAACTTTCAGTCAAGCCGGGAAGCATTTTCGCTCATATGAGCTTGAATGTATCGTATGTATCAGCAGTTGACGTATGTTTTGAGTGCGGTGCGGCACTAAGCCTACCTTATTCTGTTAATCAAACTGCACGGCAAGGGTTAAGCGGGCTTGAACATTTGGCGGGTATTCCCGGGACTGTCGGCGGTGCTGTTTTCGGCAATGCCGGCGTAAAAATTTTCAGCATTTCCGACTGTCTTAAAAAAATAGAAGTTATAAATTTTGACGGTGTGAAACAAATTTTGGACAGAAAAGATATAAATTTTACATACAGAAACAGCGGCCTAAAAAACTGCATAATAACAAGAGCTTTTTTTATGTTGAAAAAAGCGAATAAAAATGATATTTTAGACGTGATTTTGCGGGAACTTACAAAAAGAAAAAATACTCAGCCGTCAGGAACCAAAAATGCAGGATGTGTATTTAAAAATCCGCAAAATGATTTTGCTGCAAGATTGATAGATTCTTTGAACTTAAAAAAATATCGTGTCGGCGATGCGGAAGTTTCTGCTGTTCATGCAAATTTTTTTATCAACAAAAATAACTGTTCGGCAAAAAATATGCTCGCTCTTATGGATTTTGTAAAAAATAAAGTTTATGAAAAATATAATATAATTCTTGAGCCTGAAATAAGAATAGTAAAGTAGGATAATAAAATGATGGATTTGGAAAATTTAAAAACCAAAAAAATCGGCGTGCTTTGCGGCGGAATATCTTCCGAAAGGGAAATTTCTTTAATGTCGGGCAAAGCGGTTTGTGAAGCATTGAAAAAAATGAAATTTAAAACCGTTTTGATAGACGTTGATAAAAATATTGCCGAAAAAATAAAGAAAGAAAAGATTGATATCGCCTATTTAGCTCTTCACGGGAAAAACGGTGAAGACGGAACCATTCAGGGAATGCTTGAAATTATGGGCATTCCTTACACGGGTTGCGGCGTATTTTCTTCGGCTGCAAGTATGGATAAAGTCATATCCAAAAAGATGTTTGAATATGCCAAGATACCTACACCGAAATGGATGATAATTGATAAAGATGAAATTCAAGACTGCCAAAAAAATTGTTCTGCAGTAACGGAAATTTTTGATTGTAAAGATTTTTTGAAAACGGATTTTCCTGTGGTGGTAAAACCTGCGACGCAGGGCTCGGCGATAGGAATATCAATAGCAAAAAATAAGAAAGAATTTGAAAAAGCCTTTGACGAAGCGGCAAAATACGACAGATATATTCTGATTGAACAATATATTAAGGGAACGGAAGTTACAGCCGGAGTTTTAAACGGAAGAGCTCTTCCGGTAATAGAAATAGTGCCGAAAGGAAAATTTTACGATTTTAAATCCAAATATACCGTCGGACAAAGCAGACATATAATACCGGCAAGGCTGCCGGAAAAAACATTAAAAGAAATACAGAAAATTGCCGTAAAAATTTATAACGAATTCCGCTGTAAAGGAACTTGCAGAGCCGATATGATAGTTGATAAAGACAATAAAATTTATGTGCTGGAGCTTAATACACTGCCGGGGATGACGGAAACATCGTTGTTTCCCGATGCGGCAAAATATGAGGGAATGAGTTTTGAAGATTTGGTGCTGGAGATACTGAAAAATTGCTGAAAGCAGAAAACAACAAATGGTAATAAACAAAAAAAAATCATATAAAAAATATTCGTCAAGAAGTTATACAAAAAGAGTTTCTTTAAATAGAGTAAAAAACGGACAGAAAAAAAGTTCTTTAAAAATATTTAAGAAACTTTTTTTTAAAATGTTGTTTGCTCTTTTGATTGTTGGTGCCGGAGCTTGCATAGTGGTTATGTTGTTTAATGCGTATAATTACGTAATGTCGCGTCTTTATTCCGACGAACGTTTTTTTATTGATTATATAGAAATTACCGGTTGCAGCAATATTACGGAAACCGAAATTAGAAATCTTATTCCTTTTAAAATAGGCGACAATCTGCTGAGGATTTCTCTGTCGGACACAAAGAAAAATCTTCAGGAGCAAAAGCCTGAATTAAAAGATATTTCCATGTCAAGAAACTGGAAAGAAAAAAAAGTTGTGATATCGCTTAAAGAAAGAGAACCTGAAGTTTTTATTTATAAAGACGGTATTAAAGCCGGAATAGATTTTGACAATCGTCCGTTTCCGCTGAGAGGGAATATGTTTGATATGAAAATTCCTGTTCTTGCATATTCCGATGAAAAAGAAAGAGAGTCTCTTTTAAAATTTTATCGGCAGTTTAAAGTATATATGAAAGATTTTATTCCGGAAATAACCGGTATGAGTTACGGAGACACAGAAGACATAATTTTTAAAATAAATGATAAAATAACGGTTTGTTGGGGACAGCCTTATTATAAAAAAATTGAAGAAAAAGCATCAAAGATTAAATTGGTATTAAATGATTTGGCACAAAAAGATATAGATGCCAAATATATAGATTTAAGTTTTATTGACAATAATAAAGAAAGAGTTATAGTAAGGATTGGAGAATTGGAAGAATTAAAAATTTAAAGCATAAAAGGAGTTGAAAATGGAAAATGAAGAAATAAATGTTTTAAGTCTGGATATCGGAACCAATTCCGTTCACGGGGTTGTGGCAAAATATAACAAACTCAATTCAAAAACGGAAATTCTGACGGCCAATACTTACGCCTGCGACGGTATAAAAGACGGAGCAATTACGGCAATACAGGATGCACAATATACGATAGAAAAGTTTTTTATCAAAGCCGAAAAAGATTTTTTCATCAAAGACAATTCTTTATATCTTTTGTGTGCGGTCAGAGGTTCTTTAGTAGAAGTTTTTAATGCTAATGCACGTCTGAAAATTGCCGAAGATTATGAGGTAGAAGTTACAAAAGAAACTATCAATGATATTATATCAAGGCTTGAAGAAACAAACAAAATAGAAGAAAACAAAGAAATAGTAGAAATTATTCCTCAGCAGTACAGACTGGACGAACAGGAAGTGCAGGATCCTGTAGGAATGACGGGAAAATATTTGGAACTTACCGCTCTTGTTGTTGTCGGTACAAAAAGCAATATGACCAATATCAGAAAAGCTGCAAAAGATCCGGTTTTAAGATACGGTTACGGTGCTTTGGGAAATATTCTGGTTTCAAAAGAAGATAAAGATTTGGGCTGTATTCTGGTGGATATCGGCGGTATGACTACGGGCGTTGTCGTCTATATCGACGGAAAAGTAAAATGTTCTTTTGAGCTTGATTTCGGCTCTTATTATGTTACAAGAGACATTATAAAGAAATTAAAAGTCAGCCAAAAAGAAGCACAGCACATTAAAGAAAATTACGGGATAATTCTGGAAGATTTAATTGCTGAAAATGAAAATACGGAATTCGAATACACTACTTACAATGGTAAAAAACAAACCTATACCAGAAGACAGCTGGTTGATATAATAAAACCTCAGATAGATTTACAGCTGGAACAGCTTTGGGAAAAATTCAAACAGGAAGACATAAAAATTGACGAATATGTCGGCGGATTTATTCTTACCGGTGCGGGTGCACTGCTTGACGGAATGCCGGAGGCATTTGAGAAATATTTTAATACAGTTGCAAAAATTGCCAATTTTACTGAAGACGATATAACATGCTCCGACCCGGAAATAATAAAATCTCAGGTTTATACGACGGCACTTTCTTTGATAAAAAACGAATCAAAAAATTTTGATAAAAAAGAAGTTGTCAAAAAAGGCATATTCGGCAAAATGAAAGATTTATTTAAAGAAATATCATAAAAATTTTAAAGCAGTTTTAATGATTGAAAAACAAAAGTAAAAACTAAATGAAACGGAGAAAATAAATAAAAATGGAAGAAGAAAATACGGTAACAGTTGAGGAAACAGAGGAAGTAGGCGAAAGACCTGCAACAATTATAAAAATTATCGGCGTTGGCGGCGGCGGCGTAAATGCCGTCAACAGAATGATAGCTGCAAACGTTTCCGATGTGGATTTTTATGCGGTAAATACCGACCTTGAAAGTTTACGCCAGTCCAGTGCGGAAAATCTTGTTCAGCTGGGCAGCGACGGGCAGGGCGTTGGCGGCGACCCGGTAAAAGCACAAAAGTATGCCGAAGAAGAAAAAGAGGAAATCAAAGATATTCTTAAAGGTGCCGATATGGTTTTTATCACTACCGGCATGGGCGGAGGGACAGGAACTGGTACCGCACCGATTATAGCAAAACTTTCAAAAGAAATGGGCATACTCACCGTAGGCGTAGTAACCAGACCTTTTGGATATGAAGGTCCCGAGAGAAAGCTGAAAGCCGACAGAGGTATCAGCAGGCTTAAAGAATATACGGATGCATTAATTATAATTCCCAACGATAAAATATTTTCTTTGATAGACGGTAAAACGCGTTACAGAGAATCTTTTAAATACATTGATGATGTTTTAAGAATTTCAATTGAGTCCATAACCGATACCATTACCAAAACCGGCGAAATCAATATAGATTTTGCCGATGTCAAAGGCGTGTTGACGAATTCCGATTATGCAATTATCGCTCTGGGCAGCGGACAGACACTTAAAGAAGCGTATAACGAAGCATTGCTCAATAAGTTTGTTGAGGGTGAAAATATTACCGAAGCAAACGATATTTTATTTAATGTTTTCTGTTCGGAGAAAAAAGAACTTACTGTTGATGATATGAAAGAAATAGCCGATGATTTAATGGCAAAATGTAAAAACAAACCGTCGGTAAAACCCGGCTATACTATAGATGATAATTTGGATTCCAAAATAAAGGTGGCAATAATAGCTTCGTTTAAAAAGAAAACCGAGCCTGCAGAAGAAGATTTATTAATAAATCTTGAGACTGAAGAAAAACTGCAGGAACAAGCAGAACGGGAAACTGTCGCTGCGGCATCATCTGTAAAAGATGTTTTTGCTCAGCCGGCCTGCGATACACATAAACCTAAGAGGCTGTAACATCTTAAATTCTTCCTTTAAATTCAAAGCCGATTGCTTCGACGGCATTTTTTACTTCTTCATCGGTAGGAGTGCCGTCAACATAGGCTGTTCCCTCACTTAAATTTACATTTACGTTTTTTACCGAAGCCAAATTACTTATAACTCTTGTTACATTGGCTTTGCAGTGGTTGCAGCTCATACCGTCAATTTTAAATTTTATCATAACTTTTTCTCCTTTGCATACCGAACAGGAACATTCGTCTTTATCCGATAATATGGAATTTGCTAAAAGCAGAAATAATATAAATGAACAAGCAATTTTTATATAATAAAACCAACCGCCGTTATGATGTGCAGCCATAGCACTGAAATTGGAAACATCAAACCAGCTTGCCGGCAAAAAGTTATCTATAAACAGCCCAAAACTTATTGCCCCTGTAACAAGCGTTATTAAGTATATAATAAAAGTTTTTTTGCCCAATACTTTACCTATTACCATCATGGAAGCAATATTTGCAGCAGGCCCTGCCATCAGCAGAACAAATGCCGTCCCCGGGCTCATTCCTTTTATCATTAAAGCAACTGCAATAGGAATAGAACCTGTAGCACAAACATACATCGGAATTGCAACTATCAATATAAGTATCATCGTTAAAATAGTGTTGCCTTTAAATACGGTAAAAAAATTGTCCGGAACAAAATATGCAATCAACCCCGCAACAAGAAGTCCGAACAAAAGCATCTTGCCTATGTCTTCCATCATTTCAACATAGCCGTATTGCAAAACTCTTTTGATTTTTTGTGAGAAAGAAATATTTGTTTCTTCTTTTTTATTTTGTTGCGAGGGAATAACGGCAGGTTCATTTTTAGTAAATCCGTTAGTTACAAGCCCTGCAAATATTGAAGTAAAAAATGCTGCTGCCGGGCGGACTATCGCAAAAGGAAGCCCTAATAACGAATATGTTGCTATTATTGAATCCACACCCGTTTGAGGCGTAGCAATCAGAAATGCAATTACGGAACCTTTGGAAGCACCCTCTTTGTACAGTGCCATAGCGGTAGGTATTACACCGCAGGAACATAAAGGCAGCGGAATACCGAACAAAGTAGCATACATAACGGACAGCCAGCTGTTTTTGGATAAATATTTTGAAAATATATGCTGCGGAACAAGCACATGCAAAATTCCCGCAAACAGGAAACCCGACAATAAGTAAAAAGACATCTCGTTGAAGATGGTAAAAATTACTGAAAATATGTCTTTGATTATATACATTTTAAATTGCTTTCCTTATGTTAATTATCGTTTTGCCGTTGCTTTTTATTGTACATTATACATTGTACATTGTCGTTTTGCCGTTTTCATTTTTTCTTTTTAAACTTTTCCCTGTCAATTTTTCCTATATAAAATATCAGCTTTGCCAAAGTTTCGTCGCTTATCGTATGTTCCATTCTGCAGGCATCTTTTAAAGCGGTCTCTTTTTCCACTCCTAAAATTTCGGTAAAAAATTTAAATAATACATCTTCTTTATGCTGTATATCGTCGGCAATTTTCTGTCCTTCGTCTGTTAAATCCACATAACCGTATTTTTCATGTATTACCAGTCCTTTATCTGCCAATACATTTAATGCAATGTTTACGCTGGAATTTTTTACGTCTAATTCCTTGCTTATGTCTTTAACTCTTGCAATCTTATTTTCTCTTTTAAGCATTGCAATAGTTTCAAGATAATTTTCCAGCGATTCCGTCAATTTCTTATCTGTATTATTTTCCATAATTTCACCTGCCTGTGTAATAGGGATGATATATCTTTTATAATCTTATAACCTTAAAAAGTTATATTAGTCTAACATTTTGAGATTTGTTTGTCAAGTTTTAAGGAAATGCTGATTAATTATGAATGAGTAAAGCCCGAAGTAGATTCTGCCTATAAAGAGGCGGTTGAACAACTTGAACTTCAAGCGGAGTTTTGCCGGCATATTTAAGAATTTTTCTTCAAAAATTCATTTTCCAATTTTAAAATTCTGAATTCCAAATCTTTTAATTTATCCAAAATTTCTTTGATGATGTTGTCATTGATTTCATCTGTTTTTTTCTTGACGGGTTTAATAGGTTCCGCATTTTTTTGATTTTCATCTATCAGATAAGTAACGGGAATATCCAAAGCTGAAGCTATTTTTTTTAGAGATGTTAATGTAGGATTTTTACTGCTGTTGAGCCACTGGCTGACCATAGCTTGAGAGATTTTCAGCTTTCCTGCCAGTGTCTGCTGTGTAATTCTTTTATCATACATAATTTTTTTCAGCTGTCTGCTGAAAAAATTTTTTTCGGCTTTCATAAAAATTCCCGATAAAATAAAAAAACTTGACTTTATTAGATAAATATTATAAAATTACAATAGATAGTAATAATTTTATAACTAAATATTATAAGAATTATTTTGTGCAAAAAAACAATGCCGAGCGAGTCGCCTCATAGCAACAGCCCGAAAAAAAGGATAAATACTTTTGCCGAAGCTTGTTATCCTCTCGGCGATTATACCAAAAATGTTCTTTAAAAAGCAACAGTTTATTATATAAAAACTCCTCTTTGCCGGTCATTGCGAGGAGTTTACGACGAAGCAATCTTGCCGTTTGAAAGAGGAACCCGAGGGGGTTAGCCTCGGATAATTGAAACAGTTTTTTTTGCGAAGCAAAAAATAGTTTGTCATCCCCGAATGTCTCTGTCGGGGATCCCGC
>CAJOOL010000301.1 GCA_905236115.1 uncultured Endomicrobiia bacterium | reverse complement strand
TAGTTTTAACCGGAGATCCTTATCAAATAGATAATCCATATTTGGATGCATCGTCTAACGGTTTAACTTATTTAGTAGAAAGATTTAAAGGTCAATCTGTTTATGGACATTTGATGTTCTCGAAGAGTGAAAGAAGTGTTTTAGCAGCACTTTCTTCTGAGTTGTTATAGCCTTAGGAGTTGTTGTAATGCAGCATGAAGTTTTTTATGTAGATTTACATATACATACCACATTTTCAGACGGAGCTCTTTCACCGACGGAAGTTGTTGCTTATGCTTCAAAAGTCGGCCTTTCGGCAATAAGCATAACAGACCATGATACGGTTGACGGAATGCAGGAGGCCGTAGATGCCGGAAAAGTTTACGGTGTTGAAGTGATACCGGGAATAGAACTTTCCGCACAGGAAAATGCCGGCAGTCAGGAAATGCATATTTTAGGATATTACATAGATTGGAAATCGCAGGATTTTAATGCCGCTTTGGATGTTTTAAAAAATGCCAGAAAACAGAGAGCAAAAACCATTTTTCAGAATTTAAAAAAATCCGGTATAGAGCTTGACGGCGACGGTTTGGTTGAAAATACCGGCGGTAAAAATATCGGAAGGTTGCATTTTGCAAAAGCTCTTGTTGAAAAAAAATATGTCGGCAGCATTTCGGAAGCATTTCAAAAATTTTTAGGTTCGGGCAGGTCTGCTTATGTTCCCAAATATTTTATGTCTCCGAAAAATGCAATAGAAATTATAAAAAAGGCCGGCGGTATTCCCGTGCTGGCACATCCTTATTACGGACGTTACGGAAAAAAAGATATTTTTAAAGAGTTGATAAACTGCGGTCTTATGGGTATAGAGGCATGGCACAAAAGCCATCCGCCAAATATCGTAAAAAAATTTTTAAATATGGCTGAAGAATTGAATTTGATTGTTACCGGGGGCTCGGACTGTCACGGAGGATACGGAAAAGAAGTTCCTCTTATGGGCAGAATAAAAGTGCCTTACCGTGTAGTGGAAGAGTTGGAAAGAGCCGAAGAAAAAATCAGAAATTGCTGCTGCCGGTCATAAACTCATAACTCAAACTCTCAGCGTTTCCTAAACTGCAAGTCGTAAATCAAAATATGAAACCTGTAAGCAAAGCTTTATTTTTAAAAACATTGGATTGCCCCGTGTATGCATGGCATATGTTCAGGGGGCTTGTTCCGAGGGATTATACTTTAAGCAATGAATTTTTGATTATGGAATCCAAAAATATTCATTCCATGGCAAGAGTTTTGTTTAAAGACGGTGTTGAAATTTCCGGAACATTAAGAGAAGCCGTTTCAAAAACCAAAGAATTGATAAAAGATGAAAAAATAAAAACTTTGTTTAATCCTGTTTTTGAGTATAAAGGATTTATTTCAAGAACGGATATTTTGACAAGAACGGAAAACAGCGGCTGGAATATTGTCGGCATAAAATCCGGCGGTAAAGGAAAGAAAAAATATTTTGCCGATATGGCTTATGAAAGTTTGATTGCTTCAAAAACTTTGGGAGCAAAGCCGAAAATTACGATGTTTCTTCTGTCAAAAGATTTTCGTTTGGGAATGCCTGTAGAAAAGTTATTCAGACGGACGGATTGCACCGAAGAAACCGCCGAAACAATCAAAGAGTTTGAAAATTATTTGGATGTTTCAAAGCAGATATTGTTTGCCGATAAACCTCAGGAAAAAAAATTAAAAATACCGTGTAAAAATTGTGCGTTGTTTAAACAGTGTACGGGTAAAGACATAGAATATCATATTTTTGATTTACCCAGACTTTCTCAGATAATATTTGATAAACTTGCCGAAGAACATAAATGGGAAATAAAAGATTTACCTAAAGATTTGGATTTGGAACTGACTCCCATGCAGAGAGTGGTAAAAGACTGTATTCTTAACGACAAAATTTTTGTTAATCCGAATTTGAAAAACGAACTTGAAAAAATAGTTTTCCCAGTGTATTATCTGGATTTTGAATCCGTTATGACCATATATCCTCTTTATGAAAATCTTGCTCCGCATACTCAGATAATAACGCAGTATTCCATTCATAAATGCGATAAGGTAGACCATATAACAGACCATTTTGAATATATTGCCGACCACAAAAAAAATTGTCAGGAAATAATCGCTCAAAATCTTATAGATATTTTCGGTACGCAGGGCAGCATAATCACATATTCTTCTTTTGAAAAAAATATTATTCTAAAACTGGGCGGACTGTTTCCGCAAAAGCAGCAGGCACTCAAAAGCATTGCCGAAAGAATTGTAGATTTTGAAGAGATTATGAGAAACAATTATTACGACAGGCGTTTCCACGGAAGGACTTCCATAAAAAAAGTTCTTCCCATAATGATACCGGAAATGAATTATGATGAACTTAAAATAGGCGAGGGGGGAATAGCCTTATCGGCGTTTGCTTATATGGCTATGGGTTTTTACGGTGACGAAAAAATAAAAGAAACCAAAAAAAATCTTCTTGAATATTGTAAGCAGGATACGCTGGCTCTTGTTGAAATGCACAAATTTTTAGCGGAAATTGTTTGACAAAAAAATAGTAAAAATTATATAATTTTTCAAATGAGCAGTAGTCAAAAAATAATTTCCGCAAAAACAAAACTTATTATAAATATCAAAAAATCTTTTTAGGAAATGCCGGTTAATTATGAAAAATTAAAATATGCTTCAGCGTTTCCCTTAAATAAATCACAAAAACAAAATAATAAAAATGTATAAAATTTTCTCGGAGGGACTTGATGTCTGATATGGATTTAACCGTATTGTCTAAGATGACGATGACGGAACTTACAAAGATAGCAAAAGACTTAAAAGTTGAAACCATTGCCGGTTTAAGAAAACAGGAACTTATCGGTAAGATTC
>CAJOOL010000300.1 GCA_905236115.1 uncultured Endomicrobiia bacterium | reverse complement strand
GGAAAGTGCTTTAAGAGAAGCCATTTCAAGAGGCTGTGACGAAGCTATACTTATCGGCGACAGAGCATTTGCAGGGGCGGATACTTGGGCAACTTCTTATGCAATATCCACCGCAATTAAAACTATTCCCGATTTCGGCGTAATATTCTGTGGGAAACAGGCAACTGACGGCGACACCGCACAAGTCGGTCCTTCCGTAGCGGAAATGTTGAATATTCCTCATGTAGCTTATGTAAGAAAAATAGAAGAAGCTTCGGAAACTTCATTAAAAGTTCAGAGAATGATGGAAGATGGATACGATTTGATAGAAGTTCCGACTCCTTGTCTGCTTACTGTAGTTAAGGAAATAAATACTCCCAGAATTCCTTCCTTAAAGGGAAAAATGGCAGCTAAAAAAGCAGTTATAAAACAGCTTAACGCAGCTGCAATAAACGCAGATACGACAAAAACAGGTTTGGCAGGTTCGCCTACTCAGGTTAAGAAAATTTTTACACCGCCTCAGAGAACAGGCGGAGAAGTATTTGAGGGCGAAGCAGCGGATATAGCGGCTCAGCTTGTAAAAAAATTGTCGGATAACAGCTTAATATAGTTTTAATTTTAGGAGAATAAAAATGGCAGATAAAATAATAGTATCATCCGAAAAATGCGTCGGCTGCGGAGCTTGTCAGTCGGCTTGTCCTTTCGGAGCAATAGAAGTAACGGGCGGTAAGGCTGTTGTCAACGAAGAAGCATGCAGACTTTGCGGTTCCTGCGTTGAAGTATGTCCCGTAAAAGCAATTGAAATGCACAAAGAAGAAGTTAAAAACGGTGTTAATAAAGACGAATACAGAGGCGTATGGGTATATGCCGAACAGAGACACGGCGAGATTTCTTCGGTTGTCTATGAACTTTTAAATAAAGGTGCGGAACTTGCTAAAACGTTAAATGTTCCTTTAAGTGCAATACTTATCGGTTCAAATATTTCCGCAAAAGCACAGGATTTAATAAACAGAGGTGCAGATAAAGTTTATGTTTATGACGATCCTATCCTTGCGGAATTTCAGGACGATCCTTACGGCTGCATTTTGGCGGATTTGATAAGAGAAGAAAAGCCTGAAATCGTTCTTATGGGTGCAACAAACATCGGAAGATCTTTTGCTTCCAGAGTTGCTGCAAAAATTTATACCGGTCTTACGGCAGACTGCACTGCCCTTGAAGTGGATACAGAAACAAGAAATTTAATGCAGACAAGGCCTGCTTTCGGCGGCAACATTATGGCAACCATTTTAACGCCTAACCATAGACCGCAGATGTCAACCGTTCGTCATAAAGTGTTTAAAGAAGCTCCCGTTGTTGAGGGAAGAAAAGGCGAAATTATCAATAAAACAATTGATGCACAGAAGATAATTAACAGAACGAAATTTTTGGGATTTTTTAAAGACCAAACTGCAGATGTAAATATTTCCGATGCGGATATCATCGTTTCCGGCGGAAGAGGTTTGGGAAATAAAGAAGGTTTTAAACTTATACAGGAATTGGCGGATGCTTTAGGCGGTGCGGTAGGTGCTTCCAGAGCTGCTGTAGATTCCGACTGGATAGCATATTCTCATCAGGTAGGACAGACGGGAAGAACGGTTGCACCGAAAATTTATGTTGCTTGCGGTATATCCGGACAAATTCAGCACATGGTCGGTATGAGTTCTTCCGACACAATAATTGCAATAAACAAAGATAAAGAATGTCCGATGGTTAAAGCGGCAACATATTCTTTAATCGGCGACTTATACGAGATTATCCCGGAGATAATAAAGAAGTTGAAGAGCTGAAAAGTTTGAAGAGTTTAAAAAATAATTAATATTTTAAAGGAAACGTAAAGGAAGTGCTTAATCGGTGTTTCTTAAAGTTTCCGAAACAGGAGAAAAGAAAAAAATGAAAAAGTTGTTGATGTCGGCAGTATTGTTGTTAAGTGTAGTAACGGTTTCAAATGTTTATGCAGATTCCGCTTTTGTGGATTTGTGTAAGAGCGGTGCTCTTTCTATGGTAACTAAAGCTATTGCAGGCGGTGCTGATGTAAACGAAACGGATTCCGACGGGGTATCCGCATTGATGGCGGCATGCTCGGGAACTTCAAGTTCTTCATTGGATGTAGCAAAACTTCTTATAAGCAAAGGTGCGAATGTTAATACTACATCTTCAAACGGTTTGAATGCTTTAATGTCTGCATGTTCCAATACGTCAAGTTCTTCTTTGGATTTGGTAAATTTGCTTTTAAATAAAGGTGCAGATGTTAATTCCGCTACTTCTACCGGGCTTACGGCATTGATGGCGGCATGTTCCAATAATTCAAGTTCCGCATTGGGAATAGTAAGTTCTTTGTTGAATTCCGGAGCAAATTTAAATGCTGTAACAACTCTTGGAAAAACGGCATTTGACTATGCAAAAAATAACAGCAAATACGGCAAACAGATAACAAATATTTTGGATAAAGCAAAAACCGCAATGACCACTGCACAGACTTTGTCCACGGTAGCAACGGCGGTTTCTTCAGTATCAAATTCTTCAGCTTCAAGTTCTACGGAAGATACAACAACCGCTAAAAAAGGATTTTTTAAGAGCTTGTTCGGAATAAAATAGGCTTTTACAATAAATTACATTTACAGCGAAAAAACAGCAAATTTTTGGCTGCAATTTTGAAACTCGTAAACTTATGTACCCCTTACGGGTAACAGGACACCGCGTTTGCGAGTTTCTTTATTTCGTCTCAAACTTTGCTGTTTTTTCTGTATCCTGACATTGAATGGTTGAAAAGTTGAAAGGCTGAAAGGCTGAAAAAATAATGATTGAAAAAGAGACGGGAACTTTTTATGGTCCCCGCCTCTTTTTTATTTGAAGCTGTGCTATGTTCAGCCCCGTTTTTCGTTTTTATTGTATAAAATTTTGATAAAATTAATTAGCTTCTTGATAAGTAACACCGTTACGATAAAGCACCTGTAATACAGCATATCTTGTATCCCCTATTCTTGGAACAGGTTTGTATGCAGAAGCTAAAAAAATATCTCCGGAGTAATAGGCTCCTCCATGACATGCATAAAACCATGTAAAATATTTATTACCACGGGCATCAACATTTAAAACAGGATCATAGCATGTCTCATGAGAATAACCATCACTATATTTAAAGAAAGTGCCGTATTCGGAATAATACGCTTTTTGTGCTGAAAGAATTGCACCTAATAAAGCATATCCTTCTGACATTTTAGCTTTGTCAACATAACCGCGATAAATCGGCACAGAAATTGCAGACAAAATAATAACAATTGCAATAACAATAACCAATTCAACAAGTGTG
>CAJOOL010000299.1 GCA_905236115.1 uncultured Endomicrobiia bacterium | reverse complement strand
TTGAACAGCTTCAAGCGGAGTTTCGCAGGGATAGTTGGTAACTTATCTCTAGAAACTCCAACGAATTTAGAGGCAAAAAGCCTTGCGGTTTCCGTTCAGAATTATTCAGTGTTTCCTTAATTATATAATATTCGTTTGAAAATGAAAAGTAAAAAGATAACCTGGCGAAAAATTTAAGGAAAGTCTCTATACAAAAAACTTTTCTTTTTGTATAATAATCTTACCATTATGAAAAACACAATATTTTATTTAACAATTTTTTTGTTTTTTACGTCTTTGTCTTATGCCGTAGAACCTGTTGATAAAAATTACAGAGAAAGTTTTTCCAACGAAGCATTAAAAGAAGATTACTACAAGCTGCAGATGAGGACTGCGAGCTTTTTTGACAGGCAGACTTCTTCCGTAAACGGATTAATAGAAAGTTACAGAGGAACGTCAAACTTCAGTTATGATTTGTTTTCGCATTCGTTCGTCGTCGGCAAAAACGGCGTTCTGGATGCACAGGCATTTACTTACGACCAGGCGGTAGCGGCACTGGCATATCTTCTTGCAGGGCAGAATAAAAAAACCGAAAAAATATTGAGAATATGCCAGAGAGAATTTCTTGCTTCCAAAGGCGACTATATAGGTTTATATAACGCTTACAAAACCGATGTCCCCCGCAAAAGATGGGGCTTGACGGCAGGCGTTGACGGAAACAGAGTTCATCTCGGTCCAAATATGTGGGTGGCTATGGCGGCACTTCAGTATACCGCAATTACCGGAAAGACGGATTTTGTTCCTTTCGTTATTGATATGCTTAAATGGGCTGAAAATATAAAACATTACACTTTAAGCGACGGGCAGAAAGGTGCCGCAAGTATGGGTTACGGTTGGCAGCCGCCCGACTGGAGCAAAGTATATTCCACCGAGAACGTTATTGACCATTATGCGGTTTTAAAAATGATAAAAAAACTTTACGTTACTAAACCGAAAGATATAAAACCGTATTTTGAAAAAGCCGGATATGAGATAGAAGATGTTGACGAAGAATTGGAAAATATTGAACGTTGGCTGGTAAGGCTGATATATGATAAAAAGAAAGGCACTTTCAATATGGGTTACAACCCGAACGGCGTGGATAAGACGGATGCTTTGGATACCGTATCGTGGGCGATAAATGCCATAACTCCGGAAAGATTAAAAGAGCTGAATATTGACCCGTTTGAACTGATGAAATTTGCCGATTATAATTATTATGTTACCGATATTGTTGAAAAAACGGAAATATCCGGGTATGATTTTACCAATCAGCAGGGACGAAGAAAAAATTACAGAATGATATGGTTTGAGGGAACATGTTTTCATATAACGACTTTTCAGCTGATGTCACGATATGCGGAAAGCACCGGCAACCACGAACTGGCGGAAATCTACAGACAGAAAGCCGTAAGCATTTTAACCGATGTTCAAAAAGCATCCGAAAAAATAAATATGGTGGATAAAGCACTGCCTTATACTTCCAAAAATCCCGGAGAAAAACAGATTTTTACCACGTTTGCAAACGAATGGGAAATACCGCGAGGAAAGAACGGAACATGGGTAGCTTCGTCGTCGTCAACAGGATGGTATCTTATGGCGGCATCGGCATTTAATCCTTTTGATTTTGACAGCAGCGTGAACTATAAAATTTTTGATGATTAAGGAAACGGAAACGAAACATGAAACCTAAAGAAAAAATAGTAATGCTTACTTGTTATGATGCCTTAACGGCAAAGATTTTATCCCATAGCGGTATAGATATTTTTCTTGTCGGTGATTCCGTCGGTAATGTAAAACTCGGATACGAAAATACTTTAAGCGTTACAATGGACGATATGGTTCATCATACAAAAGCCGTTGCACGCGGTAATACCGGCAAAGTAAAAATTGCTTCCGATATGCCGTATAAATCTTACGAAGATAATCCAGAACAAGCCGTTGAAAATGCCCAAAGGCTTATCAAAGCCGGAGCAGATTATGTTAAACTTGAAGGTGGTAAAGAAATAATAAATTCCGTCCGAGCCATAATAAATTCCGGTATAAAAATAATCGGACATTTGGGGCTTATGCCTCAGTCTATAGAAAAAATGGGCGGATACAAAATACAGTGCCGCGACGAGCAGTCTCAAAAAAAACTTCTTGAAGACGCTCTTGCTCTTGAACAGGCAGGCATATCAATGCTGGTGCTTGAGGGTATTCCCGAAAATGCTGCAAAAAATGTTACCGAAAAATTAAAAATCCCCACAATAGGCATAGGTGCGGGAAGATATACCGATGGACAGGTTTTGGTCAGTGATGATATGTTAGGAATGTTTGAAGATTTTAAACCGAAATTTGTTAAAAGATACGCTAATTTGGCAGGTATAATAAAACAAGCTGCCGAACAATACAGCAGAGAAGTTAAAAGCGGAGCTTTTCCCGAGGAGGAAAATATTTATAAATGAAGATAATTAAGCTGCCCGGACAGCTGCAGAAAATTTGTTTTGATTTAATAAAAAAAGGCAAAACCGTAGGCCTTGTTCCCACAATGGGTGCACTGCATGCGGGACACATTTCTTTGATAAAAAAATCCGTATCGCAAAATGATTTTACGGTGGTATCGGTTTATGTCAACCCCATACAGTTCGGCCCGAATGAAGATTTCAATAAATATCCCCGCCCGATAGAAAACGATATAAAAATCTGCAAAGAAAATAAAGTTGACTTTCTGTTTCTTCCGACCAACGAAACTTTATACGGTAAAAATTTTTCCACTTACGTTAATGTGGAAAATTTGTCGCAGATAATGTGCGGAGTTACACGCCCCATACATTTCAGAGGCGTTGCCACCGTGGTAACAAAATTATTAAACATTGCACAGGCCGACAGAGCATATTTCGGTATGAAAGATTATCAGCAGTACATAATAATAAAAAAGATGGTTGAAGATTTAAATATCAGAACTAAAATTATCGGCTGCCCGATAGTCAGAGAAAAAACCGGCATTGCCCTTTCCAGCAGGAACACTTATCTTTCCGCCGAAGCTAAAGCCGAAGCAAACGGAATTTACAGAGCATTATGCGAAGCGAAAAAAGAAATTGCGGCAGGTAAAAAACTTGATGCCGTAAAGAAGAATTTGGAAAAAAATATTTTGAAAATTAAAGATGCAAAAATAGATTATGTTGAGCTGAGAAATGCGGATACTCTGGAACCTGTGTTTTTATCAAAACCGTCAAAACCTTCAGCAAAGAACGATAAAAAAGTTCTTGCAGCAGTTGCCGTAAAAGTCGGCAATGTAAGACTGATAGATAATATAGTTGAACGGTTGAAGAGTTGAAAGGTTTATTGTAAATTATAAATTACTTAGAGGAGAAATCATGGCCATAATAAGAAAGCAGTATTTTGTCAAACCCAAAATCCAGTTGAGGTATCTGTCCATTCTTGCAATAATCATTGTAGTGTTGGCTTTTCTTGTATATTACATATTTTTGGACAGCCTTTTGAAATCCCCGGGAATGGAGCTGTTAAGTGCAGGCGATGCGAAGAATTTTGTTCGTACGTACACGAGCGGTTTTTTCTGGGTAACTTTAATTTTTATGGCATTGATTTTGATAGAAAGTATTTTTTATTTTCACAGAATAATAGGCCCGATTTATTTTTTTGAAAAAGTTATGAAAAGAATTTCCGAGGGCGATTTTACCGTAAACATTCACCACAGAAAAAAAGATGAAACCGTTGAGCTTGCACAGAATATGAACTCTGCAATAGAAAATATCAGAAATTCCGTCAGAGAAGACAGAAAAAAAATACAGCAGATAAAATCCGCAATAGACAGCGGAAATATTGACGAAGCCGGAAAACTTCTCGGTGAACTTACAATGTGGTTTAAGACGGAAAAAGCCGAAAGCGAAAAAACAGAAAGTGAAAAGGCCGAATAGCTGCTATGATTAAATCTGATTATTTAATTATCGGCAGCGGCATAGCGGGTTTGAGTTTTGCATTGAAAGCCCGTAAGGCAGGCTCCGTGTCACTGGTAACCAAAAGAGCTTTATCGGATTCTTCTACTCAGAAAGCTCAAGGCGGTATAGCCTGCGTTACCGACAAAAACGATACTTTTCAGTCTCATATAGAAGATACCCTCATTGCCGGTGCAGGTCTTTGCAATAAAGAAATTGTTAAAATTGCCGTTGAGTCCGCTCCGGAAGCGATAAAAGAACTTATAGATATGGGGATGAAGTTTGAAAAGAAAAGTTATGCCGGAACCGATTCGGAGTTTGAGCTCGGGCTTGAGGGCGGCCACAGCAAAAGAAGAATTCTTCATGCGGGCGACATTACCGGCAACGAGATAGAAAAAGTTTTGGTTGACAACGTTCGTAAAGCCGACAATATAAATATTTATGAAAACTGTATGGCCGTGGATTTGATTGTTGACAATGATAAAAAATGCTGCGGTGTATATGTATACAATTCGCAAAAATCCGTTGTGGAAACTTTCCTTGCCAAAATTATTGTTCTTGCCTGCGGCGGAACCGGTAAAGTGTATCTTTACACATCCAATCCGGATGTTGCC
>CAJOOL010000298.1 GCA_905236115.1 uncultured Endomicrobiia bacterium | reverse complement strand
CAAAGAAAAAGAAGCAATAAGAATAAGGGCAGGTAAAGAATACAACGCACAGGCAGTAACGGAACTGGAAAAACAAAACGGAATAGACGTAATAATAACCGGCGGTTTCCATACGCAGGGCTTAAGCAAATTGCTTGAAGAAGAAAAAATAAACTATATCGTAATAACACCGAACGTAACCGACGAAACAGTTACCAGCGAAAGATTGTATGAAGAAATGTTCAAAGAAGAATATGAAATAGTGAAAGAAAAGTTTGCCAATATGCCCGCCTCGGCAATAGTGAAAGAAGTGATAAACAGAATGGATGTTATAGAAACCGTAAAATTAGCCTACGGAAAGGATGCAGTTGAACTGTTGGATAAAGATGGCAACGTTTTAGCAACGATAGGAGAGAACGGAACGATTAACGGACAGCCGACTGTTCAGTCTGAAGAAGCAGCCGCTGAAGATAATGCAAAATTAAATGCACAGCAGGCCGAACTCGTCGCCGATACTTTCTTGAAGTTGCAGGAATTGCTAAGAACAGAAAGAGAGAATGCAAGAGCAGGACAACCGTCTGAAGATACAGGCTTGCTGGAAGAAATGATAAATGAAATAGCTAATGATAGCATAAAAGAAAGTTTCAGAAATGCCTTAAAGAAAAATTTAAGTGCATCTCTTCAGCTAAATTCTACGATAACAAATCTTCAAGGAATTTATAACAGATTTGAACCTTTTTGGAAATTTTTTGGAATAAATTCTGCAAAAGATTTTAAAAACAGTGTTGTTGGTATAGCAATAGGTGTTTTGTTTGAAAGAAATATTTTCTGGCAATCTAATTTTGTTGAGTTGCATAATTTCGGTGATAATGAACAGGAAATGAAAGAAATAGTATCGGATATAAGAGAAAAAAGTTTGATAGGCGGAAGATTGATAACTGCAATATTAACTCTTATTCCAATTGTTATTTTTTCTTCTAATCCGATAATTTTAGCTGCCGGTATTATTCTTGATTTTGTTTACGATTTTGTTACTTTCAAAAATAAAAATTTAAAAAAATATAATATTTTCAGTAATTCATTTGCCAAAAAAAGTGTCGCAGATGTATTGCATTTTATGCATAATATTTTTGTAAGAGATACATCTAAAAGATTGAATGTTGGCGAGGCGGGAAGTGACAGAGAAAGTATAATTTCTGCGATAAACGGTTTGACCGGTGTTGAAGAATCTAAAAAAGAGCAATATATAAATGCGGTTAATGAACTTGAAAAAGCTGATAAACAAAACGGAAGTAAACATATACAGATAATAAATAAAGCAATAGCTGACGGAAAAGATTTAAAAGTATTGTTAGATAGTGTGCTTGCTTATGATACAAAAGGTTTGCCGTTAAGTGAGTATTTGGCTGAAATGGGAAATATGGCAAGAGCAGTTGTAAACGGAGAATCAACAAGTCCTTTCAAAATGGAAAATTTGTCGCCTTTGTCTGAAGATTCCATGGAAAATTTGGAAGGTCAGACAGGACAGATAAGAAATGACGAATTGGCTGAGGCAGGATTGGAAGAATTTGTTTTACACGGAACTTTGATGGGAGCGTTCGGCGGAGCGGCAGACAGATTAAAACTTCCCGAGGGTCCCAGAGTAAGTATGCATCCGAGTTTGTTACAGGGCAAAACATATTTGCAGGTTATGTTTGTAGATTGGATAAATGACGTTGTAAAAGATTATAACAGAAGACAGGTTGCCTCAGGGAAAGCTCCCGCAGAAGTAAAAAAAATACTTCCTTTAATGACTTCCGTAAAAACTCAAGGATATTTGGCTGAAGAATTCAAAAAAATGGGATATATAGAAGAACCCGGACAGCCGGAGGGCTTGGTAAAACTGGTATGGAATGAAAGCAACGGCGAAAATGTCGTTAAAGAAGTTTATTTAATGAATCAGATAGATGTCCCTGCCGTAAGTGATTTTAATGCAACTTTATCTTATGACGATAAAACCGGAAAATTTAAAGGTAAAGCCGGCGGACACGGAGATATGCATTATTTAATGAAAAAATACGGAATGTTTAATGCTTTGAGAGAAGCAGGAATAAGTAATGTTTCTTTTGTTCAGGATAATACAGGAGCTTTAAATTCCGTATTGGCAATGGTAGGAAAATTAAAAGGTGAAAACAGAAATTTTGTAGCAACTACGGTGGCGTCCAAGCCTGGAGAAGCCGCAGGAAGATTGTTTACCATAAAAAAAGCAGACGGAACAACCGTTGTTGCTAATGTAGAATATAATGTAGTTGCTGAAATGAAAGGTGAAGTAGGAAAAAGAATTTCTGACGGATATGTTGCTTTTTCTAAAGGAAAAACAGAAGCTGAAATACAGGCTCAAAAAGATGCAGATAGTGCTTTTCTTGAATTAATGAGAAGTTCAAGTCCGTATGCTCTTGCAGCAAATATAAATGAATTTTGTATAAATGTAGATGCCTATGAAGCCATAGTTGATGCTAAATTACCTTATTTGTT
>CAJOOL010000297.1 GCA_905236115.1 uncultured Endomicrobiia bacterium | reverse complement strand
TGGACATCACGGTTCTGCAGGATTAAATCTTTATACAGCTAATGAAACCGTATTAGGGATAGATGCCAGAGGAAATAAGTATTTTACTAACTTTTGGTGTGGATGGTGCGGGGACGGAGATGCTCCTGCTTTTATAAGAGAATCTTTTCTTGCAACATTGATTCTTCCCAAAGAACTTAGAACTGACACATATAATTTGTTTTCATTAAAGTATAGTATTAATGGACAACCAGAATTCTCTTTCATAAAATCTAAAAATAATTTGGATTGAAGATTTTTTATCAAAATGTTACTGTAGCAATTGAATTTGTCAAAACATTTTTACTTGAAAATTTTATCATAAAACAAGGGATTATTACATAGCGATAATCCTAAAACCGAAAGCAGAGTTAAGAACAAAAATCTTTTCTCTGCTTTTGCAATTTTAATTATTTTTTTAGTCACAAAAAACACTGGGGCTGACCTCCGACATCCGTCAGCGGTCAATCCCCAATGTCTTCCTTTATTATAACTTATTTATCTTTTTAATGTCAAACCTTGTTATACTTTTATTAAAAATATATGTCAAATATATGTATGTCTGCTTTTCTTCCTATTCCAAAATAATGTATAATATAAAAAATTTTCAATGAGTTCAAGGAGTTTAAAATGTTTTTTCTTAAAATGTTAAAACAGATTGTAGAAATTTTTCAAAAGGATATTTCGCCCGACCAAATTGCGTGGGGAGCAGCACTCGGCTGTATTTTAGGACTTGTTCCGAATATGCTTTTAAAAATTATTTTGTTTGTCGCAATAATGATTTTTAAAGTAAATGTATCGGCGGCTTTAATTTCCTGTTCGCTTTATGCAATATTAAGTTTTGTTTTGGATCCGCTTTTTGACGTTATCGGTTTTTATGTTTTAAATATTTCGGTTTTAAATTCTTTTTACACTTGGCTTTACAACCTGCCGATAGTTCCTTTTACGAATTTTAATAATTCCGTAGTTATGGGCAGTTTTTTGTTCGGGTTAATAATGTTTGTTCCTAACGGAATTTTTGCAAAGAAATTTTTGGTTTATTACAGAACAAATTTAAGAGATAAAGTTTCCAAATGGAAAGTAATTAAAATTTTAAGCACGGCAATAAATGCTTTAAAAATATCAAGTTTTGTAAAATAATAAAAACGGAGAAAAAATATGAAAATAATCAGATGGAGTTTCGTATCGGTAACGGTTATAATAGTTGCATTGGTTGTTGTATTTAATATTTTGTTTTTTGACAGAATTTTAAAAAGTGCAGTAATTTCTTCCGCACAGATGGTTACGGGGGCGAAAGTTGAAATAGATTATTTAAAAACAAGTTTTGCAAAATGTTCCGTTGCAATAAACGGTTTAAGATGTGCAGACAGAAACGATTATTTTAAAAATTTAATTGACATACAAAAAATAAGATTTGATGTCCGCTTTACGCCTCTTTTAAGAAAGAAAGTCGTAATAGACGAAATGAGCGTTGAGGGAATAAAATTAAATACGGACAGAAAAACTTCCGGACAGCTTCCGCCGAAACAGGAAAAGAAATATAAAAATCAAGAGAAGAAAGACGGTAAACTTACAAAACTTTTTAACTCCGCAAAAGAAAAATCCGTAAACGAATTTAATAATCTGCCGGCCGTTGAAACATTCAATAAAATTCAGGAACAGATTAATAATTTTGATATAAATAAACTTGTTGAAGATACAGGACTTACTTCAGTAAAAGAAGCGGAAAAAGTTTATTCCGATTTGCAGAAAAAATACAGCGATTATCAGGAGAAAATAAAAAACAATAACTATGAAGAAAAAATAAACAATGCAAAAAAAATCATTGAAGATATTTCAAATACGAAAGTTAAATCTTTTGATATTTCCGCCATTACTGGAACAGCCAAAAAAGCTGCCGAACTTAAAGCAATAAAAACAGATATTGACGGTATGCTGGCAGATTTGAATAATATTAAAAAAGATGTAAATTCAACAATTGATGTTTCCAAACAATTGAAAGATTCAATAATAAAAGATGTCAATAACATTGCTCAGAAAATTTCACTGCCGTCTTTGGATACCAAAAATATTTCTCAAATGCTTTTCGGTAAAAAATGGGTAGACCGAGTAGAAAAAGTGATGTATTATGTGGCTATAGTAAGAAAATATATGCCCGAAAAATCGGCCGACGAAAAAGAAGTAAAACAGATTAAACAGAGAGCTTTAGGCAGGGATGTTATATTCAGACAAACGCTTTATCCTGCACTGCTTATTTCAAAAATAAGCGTATCCGGAAATACCGCAAAAAATAAAGACGAAAACGGAATAGATTTTGCCGGACTGCTGAAACATATTTCTTCTTCGCCGTCTATGGTAAGCGAGCCCGTAACTTTGTCTTTAAGCGGGAATAATTCCAAACAGGCTCTTAATATCAACGGAACTTTTGACCACAGAAAATATAATTATGAAGATAATCTGACTGCGGCATTTAACGGAATATCGGGAAATGTTTTAAATATAGAGCCTAACGATTATTTGCCTTTGATAAATACGGCCAATATGAATTTGGCAGGAACATTCAGTTTAAACAACAAAGGATTTGAATGTTTGTCGGACATATATTTTAATAATATAAAAGAAAAGAATTTATCGGAAATTAACGGGAACTTAAAATATTTGGCGGAAGTTACAAATACCATAAAAACTTTTAAAGTCGGTTTAAGTGCAAAAACTCAAGACAGTGAAAATTTGGATGTTAAGATAACTTCCGATATTGACAAAAAACTTTATGATGCAATATCAAAAATGTTTGCTTCAAAAGTAAATGAAGCAAAAGCGAAAATTCAACAGAAAGTTAATGAGATTGCACAAGCTAAAGTTAAAGAATTGGAAAAAACTTTGCAGTCACAAAAAGACGAATTGTTGAAAAATATTAATTTGGAAAGCGAAGCTCTGAATGATATGAAGGAAACGCTGATTAATTCTGAACGGAAACCTTGAGGCATATTTTGCCTCTAAATTCGTTGGAACTTCTCGCGATAAATTGCCCATTATCCCTGC
>CAJOOL010000296.1 GCA_905236115.1 uncultured Endomicrobiia bacterium | reverse complement strand
TGCTGTTTGCCGTTGTTGTTTCTTTCTCAATATAGTATAATAAAAAATATGAACAGAGAAGAAACGATATATTTAGAAATATTAGAATTGATAGAAAAAGAAGTTGAGCAAGAAGAGGCATTAAAAAATGAAAATTTAATGCTTAATGAAGACGTTGTTGACATTTAAAAATAAATACAAAAAGATATATACAGGAAGTTATTATTAAGAAAAATTTTGTTAGACAAGGTTTGTATTTACATGAAATAGAAATAAAAATGAAGTTAGAGAACTTTATCCAGACCCACACTGAAGGGGTTAATTCTCTAACTTCTAAATTGATTATAGCTCAAAAAATATAAAAAGTCAAGTTGTTGTTGTCCGTTTATTTAAAAAAATGCTAAAATAAAGGAAATATTTTAAGGGGGAGCATAAAATGGTAAAATCGGATAAATGGATAAAACAAATGGCGTTGGAAAAAAAAATGATAGAGCCTTTTGAGCCCGACCAAGTGAGAAAAGGCATCTCCTACGGAACATCTTCTTACGGGTATGATTTTCGTATTTCAAATGAATTTAAAATAATGCAGAAAAATACCGACGGTTCTTTTATTGACCCCAAAAAAACTGATCCGAATTTATTTAAAGATATAAAAGTTGACGATTTTATAATTCTTCAACCGCAGACAATTGCCCTTGCAAGAACCGTTGAATATTTCAGAATTCCCAGAGACATCATTACTATAGCGTTCGGCAAATCTACGTATGCACGCTGCGGTATACTGGTAAATATTACCCCTTTTGAGCCGGAATGGGAAGGATATGCCACAATTGCCATATCCAATATCAGTTCCATGCCGGTAAAAGTTTATGCCAACGAGGGAATAGGTCAGCTTTTATTTTTGCAGGCAAGCGAAGTTTGTGAAGTTTCTTATGCCGATAAGAAAGGAAAATATCAGGCACAGAGAGCAATAACCACTGCAAAAGTTTAGAAAACCGCCGGGCAAAAAATACATTAAAAATTGTAAATTATAAATTGCCGTTTCCCGTTATTGAGGAGTGAAAAAAAATGAAACAAAAAATAATATGCGGGCAGGATTTGACGCAGAGGCTGGACTGTTATATGAACAGCCTGCATAAAGATTATTCCAGAAATTATTTTCAAAATATGATTAAAAACGGTAAACTCCTTGTCAACGGAAAAACTGTTCACCCGAGTTATAAAGCCAAAAAAAATGACGAAATAGAATATGTCATGGAAGAAACCGCCCCGGTATCTTTAAAAGCCGAAAATATTCCTCTTGATGTTATTTATGAAGACAATGATATAATAGTGATAAACAAACAGGCGGATTTGGTAGTGCATCCGTCTTACGGACATGAAACGGGAACGCTTTTAAATGCACTTTTATATCATTTTCAAAATAAAATAAATCCTTTTATGGTTCACAGACTGGACAAAGATACGACGGGTGCGATAATTTTTGCCAAGAATGAAAAGTCCAAAGTTTCTTTATCCAAACAGTTTCAAAAAAGAACAATTTATAAAATTTATATAGCGGCGGTTACGGGTGCTGTTTTGGAAGATAACGGAAGAATAGAAGCACCTTTGGGAAGATCGCTTGCAAACAGAAAAATTATTGAAGTGGGGCCTTTGGCCAAAAAACAGGCGGTAACGGAATTTAAAGTTCTTCACAGAAGCAGAGATTTCAGTATTTTGCAGGTGCATATTATTACGGGAAGAACGCACCAGATAAGAAGCCACATGAAATATATCGGTCATCCCGTTTTGGGTGATACCGCTTACGGCGGAAGCGACCATATAGGTGATATGAAGTTCACACGGCAGATGCTTCATTCTTATAAAATATCGTTTACACATCCTGTAACGTCTAAGCCAATGGAATTTACGGCACCGCTTCCGGAAGATTTAAAAAAGTGCGAAGCTCTTTTAGCTGACAAGTTGTAAAGATAAACATCTCAGCTCCTCAGATAAAGGAAACACTGATTAATTATGAATGAGTAAAGCCCGAAGCAGATTTTGCCTATAGAGAGGCGGAGTTTCGCAAGGGATAGTTGGTAACTTATCTCGAGAAACTCCAACGAATTTAGAGGCAAAATATGCCTCAAGGTTTCCGTTCAGAATTATTCAGTGTTTCCTAAATAGGAAACAAAATGAATTTTATCAAATCAAATTTATTTTTCTTAATAGTTCTAACAGTGGTAATATTTGCTCTCTACGGTAAAAGCATAAATTTTGAACTTATGGATTTGGACGATAAAGCCTCCATAACAAACAGCATTTATTATATCTCCGACATAAAAAATCTTCCT
Organism: uncultured Endomicrobiia bacterium; assembly: GCA_905236115.1. Classification (GTDB taxonomy): domain Bacteria; phylum Elusimicrobiota; class Endomicrobiia; order Endomicrobiales; family Endomicrobiaceae; genus Ruminimicrobiellum. Next base: position 1,197 of record CAJOOL010000296.1, on the reverse strand, counting down.
AAAATATTTTTTCAGGATACCACCTACAAACACGAAAGCACCTACTACAGACCTGTTTTAATGACATCATTTTCAATAGAAAGCATAATCTTCGGGCACAATACAAAAATATATCATTTGACAAACATAATAATGTATGTTTTCACAATGTATTTGATATATCTGTTTTTTATAAAACTGAGGCTTAACAAAAATATTTCCAAAGCCGTTGTTTTGCTTTTTACCGTTCATCCCATACTTACTTCCAATGTAGTTTATGTCTCGCCAAGAGGGGAAATGTTTTTAACAATTTTTCTTCTTCTTGCGTTTATAAGTTTTATTAATTATATTGAAAATGCCGGAATAAAAAATTTAATTTTATTTTTTATTTTTGTTCTTTTGGCTGTTCTTTCCAAAGAAACCGCCGCAATGCTGATATTGATTTCGGCCGCATTTTTATATGCTTTCAAAAACGAAACTTGGCCGCTCGGACGTTCGGCGGATTTTCAGCTCGGCAGTTTGACGGATTTTAAACTCAGCCGCTTGGCGGCTTGGCAGAAAAAACGTCTTATAAATATTTTGATATTTTTTACGGCGGCGGTTTTGATTTATATAATTTTCAGATTTATTGCTATATCTCATCCTCAGCCGTCGGCATTTGCCACGTTTAAAATATTTTGGGTAAATGCTTTTAACTCTTTAATGATTTTTACCGAAAAGATTTTTGTGCCCGGTTATATTTCCGTTCTGCTGTATGACGTGCAGATAACGGCCGGTATGATATTGGTAAATTCGGTCATTGTCTGTTTCGTTATTTTTGCTCTTATTAAAAATTTTATTGACAGAAAAAAAATTCTTTTTTGTATTTTCTGGTATTTGCTGTTTCTTTTTCCGAATTTTTTTATTTTTGAACAGCAGATACTTTTCCACAGGCTGCTTCTTCCGTTAATCGGAATTGAAATTTTTTTGGTTTTACTTGTTGAATATATTTTATATAATTATGTTTCGGTAAAAAATTTTTTGTTTATTCTGTATATTTTTGTTTTTGTTTCTTTCGTCACGGCGTCGTGGTTTCAGGCTGAAAAATACAGAACCCAGCAAAGCTTTATGATAAATTCTTATGCCGATTCGGTAAACAGAATTTCTTCCGTGCAGTTTGTTGACTTCTGTATAAAAAACGGAGATTACCGGCAGGCAAGACAGCTGCTGGCCGAAAGG
>CAJOOL010000295.1 GCA_905236115.1 uncultured Endomicrobiia bacterium | reverse complement strand
CGGGGGAAGTGCGGGCTGTCAGCAGAATAGGCGAAAGACTGCAGGAAGCAGAAAAGCTGGGCTTTGAAAAAGCTATAGTTCCAAGGAGCAATTTAAGGGGGCTTCAGTATAAAGGGAATATTAAAGTAATCGGCGTATCTAACGTCGGCAGTGCGTTGAGAGAGCTGGACGAATAGAAGATTTGAAGATTAGAGGAGTGGAAGATTGGAAGAGATGAAACGGTGTAAAAATTGCGAAGCAAATTTTTAATTATAAATTGTAAATTATAAATTATTATTTTGTGAGGTAAAATATGTTAAGATTTTCAACAGCAGGTGAATCACACGGTCAAGCATTGGTAGCAATACTTGAGGGAATTCCTGCAGGGTTAAACATAAATACGGAAGATATAGATGTTGATCTTGCAAGACGTCAAAAAGGTTATGGAAGAGGACAAAGAATGAATATTGAAACCGATCAGGTTAATATTTTGTCCGGTGTAAGATATGCACGTTCTTTAGGGTCTCCGATAACGCTTTTAATTTATAACAGGGATTGGGAAAACTGGAAAAGTGCAATGTCTCCTACCAGCGTGGATATTGACGGGAAACATCTTCATAAGCCGCGTCCGGGGCATGCCGATTTGGCAGGTCTTATGAAATACGGTGTTTATGATTTCAGAGAAATTTTGGAGAGAGCTTCTGCCAGAGAAACCGCCGCACGCGTGGCGGTAGGTTCCGTATGCAGAGAACTGTTAAAAGAATTCGGCATAAATATTTATTCTTATGTAGAAACGATTGGTTCGGTATCCGCAAAAATTTCAGATATTGATAAAACAAAATTACAGCATTTGGCGGAGATGTCTTTCGTCAGATGTCCCGATAAAAATGCTTCCAAAAAAATGATACAGCTCATAAAACAGGCAAATGCAAAAGGCGATACGCTGGGCGGGAAATTTACCGTGGTTGCGGAAAATGTTCCCGTAGGTTTAGGCAGCCACACGCAGTGGGATATGAAACTGGACGGAAGACTGGCACAGAGTTTGATGTCTATACAGGCGATAAAATCCGTTGAAATAGGTATGGGAACGAAGTTTGCCGGAGTTTTCGGTTCTGCTGCACATGATGAAATTTTTTATTCCAACAAGAAAGGATTTTACAGAACCACCAACAGAGCCGGCGGAACAGAAGGCGGTATCAGCAACGGAGAAAATATTGAAATAAGCTGCACAATGAAACCCATACCGTCTCTTTCAAAACCGTTAAAATCAGTAAACATTCATACCAAAAAAGCGGAAAATGCCGAAGCCGTCAGAAGCGATGTTTGTGCGGTTCCCGCAGCGGGCGTGGTAGGCGAAGCTGCCGTTGCTTTTGAACTTGCAAGAGCCATGCTTGAAAAATTCGGCGGTGATTGTATGGAAGATATGAAAAATAATTATAAAAATTATATCTCAAGGATACAGATAATATAATGAAAAATATTGTTCTTACCGGTTTTATGGGAACGGGCAAAACCACCGTCGGTAAAATTCTTGCAAAGAAGTTGAATAGAGAATTTGTCGATACTGATGCAATAATTGAAGAAAGACTCGGTGCCACTATAAGTGAAATATTTAAAAAAATCGGCGAGCCGAAATTCAGAGAGTTTGAAACGCAGACTATCGCATTAATATCAAGACTGCAAAATTATGTTATTTCCTGCGGCGGCGGAACGGTGGTCAATCCCGTAAACGTAGAAAACTTGAACAAGAACGGAATAATCGTAAATCTTTATGCTTCCGCCGACCACATATTGAAGAGAATCGGCGAAGATGATACAAGGCCCTTGATAAAACAAATGCTTAATCCTTTTGACCAAATAAAAAAACTTTTGGCACAGAGACAGAAAGCATATGAGCAGTGTTCATTTGCGGTAAATACTGAAGATAAAACTCCCGAACAGGTGGCTGAAGAAATATTGAAAAAATTACCGCAAACGGTTTTTTCTTAAAGCGTTTTCTTAATGAACGGATATGCGGAAAATTGAGACTTGGGAGGAAAGATTGAAAATATTAATAAAATTTTTTTTAATACCGGCGGTAATATTTCTGTTTCCGGTTATAAGTCTGTGTCAAAATGAGCAGCAGGAAGAACAGCCTGTTCAACAGCAGGTTCAGCTTCAGCAGAAATCGTCTTTGGAAAAATATATTCTAAAAGTTATTGACAGAGAAAATTATACCGTTCAGATAAAACGTTACGGTCAGAGGTATCCGATAGTTTTGTATGTTATTTTTAAAGATTCTACGCCGCTTTTGGATGAAATAAGCAAAATAATAAAAACGGAAATGCTGTCTTATGTGAATACGGAAAATGTTAAAGATACCATAATAGGTTCGGCACGTTTTGATGACAGGGTTTCGGATAATCTTGAAAAAATAGAACTTACCAAAAATTACGGAGCTTTTGTTTTTATGCATGATGCAAAAGGCGGCCAAATAATAAAATTTCCCGATTATCTGAAGTATTTGAAGAAGAAAAAGCTGAAGAGCTGAGAAAGACGGCTGAGAAGCTGAAAGTCAGTTGAATGGTTTAAGAGTTGAAAAAATAATGATTAAAAAAGAGACGGAAATTTTTTACGGTACCCGCCTCTTTTTTTGTCGGTCAAGGTTTTGACCGTTTACAATAACGAACTGTACAATGTATAACGTATAGTTGAACGGCAAAGACAAACGACAATAATCAAAATTAAGGAAACACTGATTAATTATGAATGAGCAAAGCCCGAAGCAGATTTTGCCTATAAAGAGGCGGTTGAACCGCTTCAAGCGGAACTT
>CAJOOL010000294.1 GCA_905236115.1 uncultured Endomicrobiia bacterium | reverse complement strand
TGAGTTTTTTCTTTAATTTTTCTTTTAATTTATTGAGGATATAACTTTTTCCGGTGCCTGCATAGCCGGTCAAAAAAACATTTTCACCATTCATAAGCAGTGTAAAAACTTTTTTATATTCATTGTCAGAGTCCTCCTCCACAATGATTTCCGGCTTTTTAATTACTTTATATTCGTCTGCATATTCCTTTGGCTTTGAAAAATCTATACGGTCAAAATTTATTATTTTGTATTCGCAAATTTCACCTTTAGAATTTATTCGGGTAAATTTAATCGGTTTGTCATTTTCAAGGAGTTCGTGTTCAAGTTTTGTTACGGAAATCCATTGGCTTGATTTGTAATTGTTAATGCGCTTAAAGCATTCCAAAATCCCCTGTGTAATCGGTTGGAATTTTCTTCCGTCTTTATTTGTGTGCGGTTCGCTGATTTGCGCAGAAAGTTTTTCCGCAGCAGCACTTATTTCCGAATAAGGAATTGTTTCAGAGGTCAGATATTTTAGTGTTTCGGATGGCTTGTCAAAACTTAATTCCATAAAATAAATTTACAATAAATTAAAATTTTTATAAAGATAGCAAAAAAAATATTTACGGATTTTATACAAACTATGGAACTGAAAATTATACCGATAGCGGTAAGAGAATATTTTACAAGTAACCCGAAGCTGAAAACATCCGCCGTAAAAGAAAAATTTATACCTATTATTTATGAAAAACAGAGTTCTGTGGAAGATGCAAAACGTTTTGCACTAAAGAAGTTTGGTATAGAAGAATTGCAGGCAAATACTTTATCTGAATATAACAGAGTCAATGCCGTATGTACAAGAATTTTTAATATAACAAACGGTGATGCGAAATTCACACGTAAGATAGATGTACGTAAAAATCACGGTAGAATAAGATATGACGGTGAGTATGGCGATAATGAAATTGCCGTAATCGGTACACCGTATTTTGAACAAACGCTTATTCACGAATTGGCACATTTTAACCATGAATTATCCAGCCCAAACTTTGAAAAAATGGGCAAACGCTCGGAAATAAAAGCAAATATGTTTTATCCGGATTATACATATCTTGAGCGTTTTCTTGCGGATTCCAAAAATTTAAGACTAGCAAGAAAGTTTCTGGGAAGTTATGCAACACCTTCTCCGGATGAATTTGTTGCGGAAATGTTTACAGCGATTCTTAACGGAAAGCCGCTTCCTGCTGAGTTGTTCAGAATGTATAAAGATTATGAAGGTCCCTTTGCGGAAACCTTATTTGAACATTACAAATTGGCAAACAAACTCTTGTAACCGATTATACACAAGTTTTTCAGTTCTTCGCCCTTCAAAAAATCGTAATATTGTCTGGGGCTTCCTTTTTTTTGAGATGTCCATTCCGGCTTTGACATAATATCAAAAATCTCTTTTTCGTCTTTTTGGCGGAAAAGGTCTGAATATTCTCCCAAACTTTCCAAAAATATATCGTATGAGGCTAAACTTTCTTTTGTTTTTTTCCAGAGTTTTTCTGTTTTCGGTATTTTTTCAAGTTCGTTAAATAATTTATTCCAACTGTTTACCAAAACGGAAAATTTGAAGTTTTCTGCGGCATATTTTTTTGCATTTTTGCTCAGCCGTTTTCTTAATTCCGTATTGTCTTTCAGCATATCAATATATTTAATGTATTCTTCCGCACTTTTTGCGACCAGTCCCGTTTCACAGTTTTTTACCAAACTTTCTTCACAGGGGTTATTCATAACTACCGGTACAACTCCGGCGTTCATGGCTTCCTGCAATACCTGTTCGCCTGTTCCGTAATGGTTTGGGCTGAGCATATACGCAAAAACATCAAGTTTTTTTAGTATATCCGCAGCATCATCTGTCCATCCGGTCAGAACAAAACGTTCATCCCGTAAATTTTCAAAAAAGTGCGCATCATTTCCTGTGCCGGTAATAAAAATCTTATCCGCACTTGTAGAGGAAAGAGTTTTTATGTAATCCGGATGCATTTTGGCATAATCTATTGTTCCGATGTATCCGACATTGTATCCGTCATGTTTTTCTGTTTTTATATCCTGAAATCTTTCTGCACCTGCTGTTGAAAGAATACAAGAGGTTTTATCCGATTTTTTG
>CAJOOL010000293.1 GCA_905236115.1 uncultured Endomicrobiia bacterium | reverse complement strand
GTATTGTGTTCGGCGGAAACTGGCATAATGCAGCCTTTTTCTTTTGTCTGCAAAAATTCTTTCCTTACAAAAAAATTACTATTCGGAATATGGGAATTTTGTTAAAGATACCGGTAGTAATAGATTTAGGGCTAAGGATAATTTGCTGGGAGTAGATGCAAGTGGAAATAAATATTTTACTTGTTTTAATTTATATGTAAGCATGGATCCTAAAAATGCTTTTAATGCAAGACTTATGAAGCCTGCAGAACTATTAAATGATACAAGTTTATTAAGGGTGGCTTATAGTATAGAAGATGGAACAATTTTGTTTTATGAGAGTAACTAAAATATTATTTATTTAGGAAAAACACTGATTAATTCTATAAAAAAACGCAAGTTTTTTGCCTTTAAATTTATTATATTTTTTGTGATAAGTTATCTGTTATCCCTGTGAAGTTCCGCTTGAAGCGGTTCAACCGCCTCTTTATAGGCAAAATCTGCTTCGGGCTTTGCTCATTCAAAATTATTCAGCATTTCCTTAAAAATTTGCTAGAATGTCCGTAAAAAGGAAAGGAATAAAAACCTTTACAATTATGTATAAAAAAATAAGAAGTGATTTAATAAATTTACAGGATAAAAAATTTCGTCAATTTAATTCCGTTATTTGTCCGGGAATTGATAATATAATCGGCATAAAAATTCCCGTATTAAGAGACTATGCAAAAAATTTAATTAAACAGGAAAAAAATTTTAAAGACTATATTTCTTTTAACGAAACAAAATATTTTGAAGAAGTAATGTTACAGGGAATATTAATAGGTTTTATAAAAAATACCGATATAAAAGACCTTTTAAAAATAATAGAAAATTTTGTTGCAAAAATAGATAATTGGTGTGTATGCGATATTTTCTGTGCAGGACTTAAAGTTGTAAATAAAAATAAAGAAATATTTTGGAATTTTATACAAAAATATTTGAAATCGGATAAAGAATTTGAAATAAGGTTTGCCGTAGTTATAATATTGGATTATTTTTTGAAAGACGAATATATAGATAAAGTTTTTAAAATATTTAATCAAATTAACCACAACGGATACTACGTAAAAATGGCTGTAGCCTGGGCAGTATCCGTTGCTTTTATAAAGTTTCAAGATAAAACTTTTGAATTTTTGAAACAAAATAATCTTGACGATTGGACTTACAATAAATCTTTACAGAAAATAAGAGAATCCTTAAGAGTCCCTCCTGAAACAAAAGAAATTATTAAAAGTATGAGAAGATAAAAAAGATAAGAAGTTTATTTAAAAATTTTTTTGTTCGTTTCCTGTTTGAACTATTAAACCTTTCAACTTCTATTCAACTGTCGTTATCGTTTCCGCTCTTTTGCCGTTTCTTTTTCGGTATTATTATAATTCATTACCGGCAAAAAATCAATAACATTTGAAAGTAAATTTTATTTCTTGCCGACAGGTTTTAGTTTCCTAAAAAAAGGGAATATGAATGCAAAAATTTTTCGTGTATATTTTTTTAAAAGTTTGTATAATATAGCAATTAAATATTATTTTAAAAGGGGGCTATATGAGAAAAAATTTTGGACAACAGACTTGGCTTTATCCTATGCCGGTGCTTATCGTTGCAGCTTATGACGAAAACGGCAATGCAAATGCAATGAACGCAGCTTGGGGAAGTATTTACGACTACAAACAAATTATGCTTTGTTTAGACGAGAGCCACAAGACCACACAAAACATAAAAATAAAAAAAGCTTTTACGGTAAGTTTTGCAGATTTAAAACATGAGAAAGAATGCGACTATTTGGGGATAGTTTCCGGAAATAAAGTTCCCGATAAACTTGCAAAAGCAGGATTTACTACAGAAAAAAGTGCTTTTGTAGATGCTCCGGTAATAAAGGAACTTCCTATGGTGCTTGAGTGCAGACTGATAAAATTCAATGAAGACGGAAATGTTATCGGCGAGATTATAAATGTCGGTGCCGACGAGAAAATATTGAATGAAAACGGAAAAATTGATCCCGACAAACTGCAGGCAATAAGCTATGACAGTGTAAACCACACATACTTAAAAGTCAGTACTGTCGTCGGCAAAGCTTTCAGCGACGGAAAATCTTTGGAAAAATAAAATAGAAAAGTATAAATTTTTTTAAAAACAGAGAAAAGAAAATTAAATCTTTTCTCTGTTTTGTTAGACTGATGCTGCACCCCCGCCGTATAACTTAAATTTATTATTATGATATTTTTTTATTTTGTTTATGCTTCTTTTCTTGCATAAATTGTAGACCCGGTAGTTATATTATACTCCAACATTAATTCAGCTTTTTCGTCTACTCTCAGCTCTACAGGTATTTTTGTCCATCCCTTAAACATTGTTTTGCTCTTACCTATTCCGCCAACACCTGCAGCAGTAAACCAAGTAAAATACTTATTTCCCCTGGCATCTATTCCTAATGCAGGTTCATACGATGTCTGATCTTTACTGGCTGAATATTCCAAAAAATTCCCATGCTCCGAATAGTAATTTTTTTGT
>CAJOOL010000292.1 GCA_905236115.1 uncultured Endomicrobiia bacterium | reverse complement strand
GTTTTATTCTTCAACCCCTAATGGTATATATGCTCAATATGATACAAATGCAGTCACTTGGAGAAATTATGACATAGAGAAAAAAGAAATATCTCCAAGTTTGGAAATTATTTCCGGTGAAAAACAGCAGGTAATGGATATAAATTACAATTTACTTAATTGTGATTATGTTTCCATTGCACAAAAAGTTTCTGCAGCCGGTTATGATTTTTCAAAAAAATTGTATTTGGAAATGTGGATAAAGGCAAACTTTTCTCAGGTTAAATTAAGATTGGATTTTGCTTCCGCAATAAGCGAAGATTCCGACCAAAATTATAAACTTGATACTGAAGATAAAAACGGTGACGGAATTATCAGCCCTTGGGAAGATATAGGACGTGATTTTACAAATAAAACTTCATCTTACGGAATATCCAAAATTGGTGCCAATAACGGAAAACTCGATACGGAAGATTTAAACGGCAATAATATTTTGGACAGATATGAAACTGATATTTCAAGCTTTGTTATAGGAGACGGAACTTACGGAGAAAGCATCACGGATACGTCCTGGCAGAGAATACAAATTCCTTTGGATATTACCACCGATGCCGAAAAAGAAAAATGGAAAAACATCAGAATAGCCAGACTTACAATCATAGACATAGGCTCGGGCAGTGTCGGTAAAATGACTATCGGCAAAATTTCTGTTGTCGGAAATAAATGGACTAAAGAAACGAATAATTCTTTAAGCAGCTGTGAAATTTTTTCAATAGGCAGAGATAATCCTCAGTATGTTTCACTGCTTTCAAATTCTTATTACAGAGATTTATACGATATAGATTCTTCTTCTTCAAGGGATGAACAATCTTTGGCAATTCATTATGAATCCGTATCTGCAGGTGATGAATTTTTTGCCAAATCGGTTTACGGTTCCGGCTTTGATATTTCTACATACGGTAGTTTCAGATTTTTCGTTTATGTTTCCAGTTCTGCTGCCGTAAATACCGATAAAAGTACTTTTGTTATGCGTGCCGGAGGGGATGAAAATAATTATTTTCAATATTCAATTCCCGTAACCAAAGATATGGTCGGCAGCTGGAAACTGATAACCGTAAACCAGACAGGCTACGGTGCAACGGCAAAATGGTCTACAGATAATCCTGCAGCAACGGTAACGGAAAAAGGGACGCCTTTTCTCCAGAAAATAGCTTTTATTGAAACAGGTATCATAACTTCCGGTGCCGATACCGGAGAAGTCTGGGTAAATGAAATCCATGTCGCCGATGCCAAGAGCAAAGACGGAAACGCATGGAAAACGGATTTCAGTTTGAACTGGGCGGGAACAAATAAAATAGGGGCGGTAAATATTGACCTGCACAGAAAAAGCATAGACAAAGATTTTGAAACTTTCGCTCCCGGCACTTACAACAGAGACTTTCTTGAAGATTCTTTATCATTGGAATTTAAAGGTATCAAAATCAATAAAAATACAAATATGCTTCCTGTAAATGCTTCATTGACTAAGACGGGCATTGTTACGCCTTTGGCTTTGCAGAATACTTCCGATCAGGTTTCAGTTTTGGACGAGGGAAAAGTCGTCGCTTATACGGGTAAAGTCAATACGGTTATCAATGCGGGAAAAGAACTTCCCAAAGTTACTTTGGAATATAACAGATTTATACAGGATACACAGAACATAGAAAGACTGGAAGATAAAGAAACCGTGTGGGCAAATATGGTTTATCTTAATCCTTTAAATTTTGCTTTTCTTCCCGCAAGCGTCGTCGGTGATTATAAGATAAGCAATTCTTTGTATAAAGTTTATCCGGAAGAACCGATAAAAGACAGCAATACTTTTTTGGATTTGCAGACCATGAAAAAGTATATGGATATAAAAGACTTTTTAACTTCCGAAAAAACTGAAACTTACAGTTTGAAAACGCCTTTCTCTTTCTATGAAAAAGTTATCTTTTCGCCGTCTTACGTTATTACTAAAGTCAATGAAAAAAACAGAGAATATTTTGCCGGCAGGGAAGTTTCTTACGATAAATCTTTAAATCAGGATGTAGGTGCAAGCCTTAATTTTCAGGTTGCCAAATGGTTTCAGCCGAACGTTTTATACAGTATAAATACCGTTGAAACTTATGATTTGAACTACAGCAGCAACACCGCCAATATCATTTATCCCGGTCAGAAAAAATATATAGAAAGAGTCGGCACCACGGAATTTACATGGAATCTTCAGGCAAAAGATATTTTAAACAGTAAATATTTAAGGAGTCTGACTTTTACCACTTCTTACAGAATGCAGGATTCGGATTCTTATTCCGATGTTGAAAAAGGTTTTTCTTCCACCGGTTTTTCCGTAGATAAACTCTGGATAAGAGGAAACACTTTAAAAGATATTCTTCCCGTTTATTCCACGTCTTCTTACACCGTTAAAAAAGTTTTGAAAAGAGATGACAGACGTGTTATAGGAAGATATAATCCTTTTGAAGCCTTTGATTTTAAAGGAAAATTGACTCCGATAAAAACTTTAAGTATGAGTTTCGGTTTTACCGAAGGTGACGAAGAATCCTATAATACAGGAACAATAAAAGATTCCTACACCAGAACGTGGCCGGATATACTTATTGGTATGAGCAGATTTGAAAAACTTTTCGGTAAAAATTGGATGAGCGATACTCAGCTGAATTTGAAGTACAACAAAAAAACTTCCTTTGTTGCAGGCGTATCTTCGGGCAGCAGCGTTATGTTCGGCGGGGATTATAAATTTAAGCTTTACAAAAAATATGATATGCTTGTGTCGGGCGATATAACGTCTTCAAGCGAAACGGATTTGGAAAAGAATAAACTTATCAGCGAGGGGAAAGTCGTAAACTGGGCATTGCAGACGGCAACCAACGTAAAGCAGTGGCGTTTCAGTCTTCGTTATGATAATACACAGACTTGGACTAAAAATTCTTCAGGCAAATTGTCAAGTCAGAATTTTTCTAATTCCGTAACCGGTCAGGCTACTTCGGATTTACTTTTCCCGGCAGGGATAAAACTTCCTTTGATAGGAGTGATACCTTTAAAGAACAGACTTATTTTTGATTCTTCGGTTTTTTATAAGACGTTAAGTTCCGCCGTGGATGTTGAAGCAGACAACTATAAAAATTTCGGTTTTAAACTTTCTGCGGATTATGAGATTTCCAAAAATTTCAGACTTACTTTAGGTTCCAATCTTTCCAGATTTTTATTTACATTCGTCCCGGAAGAAAACTACACTGTCTTGGAATTTATAAGCAAACTTACAATACAATTCTAATCTTCAGCTCTTCAAATCTTCAACTTTTTAACTTTTCAGCTCATTAATCTTCTGCCGTTCCTGCCGTTGTCGTTTCCAATCATCCCATCCTCTAATTTTCTGTAGTTTTCAGTTCCCTAATCTTCAGTTTCAGTTCCAAAATCTCTTTTTCCAGCTGAAGAATTTTTATATCTTTTTCGTCCGGGCTGCTGTCGTTTTCGGAACTTTCCAAAAAATATTTCAGAGGTTTTCCCGTCGCTTCGGATATTTTTTTCAGACTTGTTATTGACGGCTGTCTGTCGCCTTTCAGCCACCTGCTTATAACGGACTCGCCCAAACCTATTTTCTTTGCAAAATTCTGCTGAGTCATTCCGGTTTCTTTTACAACTTGTCTTATTTTTTGTGCAACAGCGGTATTTTTTGCCACCTGCAAACCTCGTTTAAATTTATTTTTAAAACGCAGATTAATTATATTTTTTTACGATAAATAAAAAATAACTTGACAAATTTTAACCAATGTGTTAAAATAAGTAAAGATAAAGAATATAACAAAAAAACAGCCGAGCGAGTTGCCCCATAGCAACAGCCCGTAAAAAAGATAATAAAACCTGCGAAGTGTTGTTATCTTCTCGGCGGTAGTATACCAAAAAACGTAGTTTTTTGGTATGGCTCTTAATAGTCTGTCATCCCCGAATGTTTCTGTCGTGGATCTCGCAGTTAAAAAATAGGAGCCACCGGAACGCTGCGATGCTGCAGCTTAGCCGGTGATAAACATAAAAAAATAAAACAAAAGGAGAAAAACTATGAAAAAGCTAAAACAGATGTATAGATGTATGAAAAAATTGAAGTATAGAAACGGCAAAACAACGGGATGCCCGACAAAGACACTCTGGCATGACAGACGGTGTGGTTTTACATTGGTAGAGCTGGTTATCGTAATTGCCATTGTCATTATTCTGTCTGTTATCAGCGTGCCAATTTATAGAGGTTACGTAGATAAGGCAAAATGGTCTGAGGC
>CAJOOL010000291.1 GCA_905236115.1 uncultured Endomicrobiia bacterium | reverse complement strand
CAGACTTTTTCAGTTCCTCAGCTTATCAGCCATACAAAAATGCTTTGCATTTTTGTATACTCTCGCCGAGAGATAAAGGCTGTGACAAAGTATTTATCTTTTTCCAAGCTAATGCTATGCTTTGGCGGTGTTTATGCCAAATCAGCTCGCTCGGCTTTTTTTGTTTATAATTTTTATTTTCAAAAATGCTCTATGCGTATATTATATACGCTTTTGAGTATTTTGTCAAGTATTTTTTTAAGGATTTTATGAAAAGCAAAAAAAATTTTTTCTCAAAACGGTTAAGAACCGTAATGTTTGAAAAAAATTTAACTCAAAAAGAATTGGCATCTCTGGCCGGCACCAAACAGGAAAGAATAAGCGAATGGCTGAACGGCGTAAGAAATCCTTCTCTTAATTCCATTAAAAAACTTTCACAGGCATTAAACGTTGACATAAATTATTTTATGGAAAATGTTTTAAATACCGAAAAAAAAGACATTTCAAATTTTGATATTAATGAAAAAATAGATTTGATAAATAAAAATTTTGAAGAAAAATTTAAAATACACGAAACGGAAATAAAAATTCTGAAAGACAAAATAAAACTTCTTGAAAACAAAATTTAACTCCGCTATTCCAATCCTTAAAATTTGCGGTGTGTTTCTTTATTTGTTATAATACATTTTATATTTTTCGGCGTGAAAATTATGGCAAAATCAAAGAATAAAATCAGACAAAACAACAAAGAATATAAAAAGAGTAAAAGGCTGCTCACAGGAACATTGTGCTGTGCAGCCGGGCTTTTTATTGCGTATTCGTTGATTTCCGCAGATAACACCGGTGCTATCGGAAAAATGATTTCAAATGTTCTGCTTGAACTTTTCGGTTCGGCATCATTTATGCTGCCTTTTATACTTTTTTGGTTCGGAACGGTTTATTTTGTAACATCGTCAATATTAAGAACAAGAATTGATACCGTTTTGGCAGTATCTTCGCTGACTTTGTTTGCGGTTTTATGTGAAATTATTAAAGATACTTTTGATATTTTTTCCGACGGCGGAGGATGGACCGGGGCGGTTTTGGCTCCTTTGTTTACGGGATATTTCGGCTCTTTGTCCGGATTGATTGTTTTTGCGGCACTAATAACGGTTCTTTCTTATTTTTTCAGAATATCTCTGTTCGGCATTATAGGATATTTTATTAAAGGAATTTTTGACGACATAAAACAATGGTATGAATATAAGAAAGCTTTAAAGCAGGTTCAGCCGAAAATACTTCAACAGAACAAAGCCAAAAAAGATACGGAAAATATAAATAATGAAAAAGATTTTTTCAAACAGTCCGAAGAACCGAATATCATTAACGGAAGAAACAATAAAAAATCAAAAGAAAAATTTGAAGAAAAAATAAAAGAGCCCAAACAATATTCCGCAGCCGTTACGGAAGAGCGGGAAAAAACGGAAAATACAAAAGAATATCCTGTTCAACAAGAAATTCCACAAAAAATAGATACGAAAAAATTTAAGTATATACTTCCTCCGGTAAAGCTTTTACGCGAGGGCGGGCTGAACAACCAAATAAATGAAGACGAACTCAGAAACAGAGCGGAAAACTTGAGACAGACTTTAAAAGACTTTAAAATTGATGCGGTGGTGCAGGATATTATACCGGGACCTGTTATTACCAGATATGATATAGTGCTTGCACCGGGGATAAAAATTCAGTCTGTTATGAATATCATGGACAACATTTCCTTGGCTATGAAAACGGCCGCAATAAGAATAGAACCCATTCCGGAAAAATCTGCCGTAGGAATAGAAATACCGAACCCTAAAGCCTCGCTGGTAAGTTTAAGAGATATTCTTGATACGGAAGATTTTCATAAATCAAAATCTTTGCTGACGCTTGCCGTGGGAACACAAACCGACGGAAGCGGATATATTTCCAACCTTGCAAAAATGCCTCATTTGCTTATTGCAGGTTCTACAGGTTCGGGAAAAAGCGTGGGAGTGCATAATATAATTTTATCAATTCTTTACAAGGCAAGACCGGACGAAGTAAAATTTATGCTGATTGACCCAAAAAGAGTGGAAATGACCGCATATAAAGAAATTCCGCACTTGTATAATCCGTGCTGCACAGCCGATGATGCCGATGTCATTACCAAGCCCGACGAGGCGTCGGAAGCGTTAAAAAAACTGGTTAAAGTTATGGAAGAACGCTATGAAAAATATGCTTTCAATATGGTAAGAAATATTGAAGATTACAATAATAAAATGATAGCGACCGGCGGTGATAAAGATTATTACATAGTGGTTATTATTGACGAGCTGGCGGATTTAATGATGGTAGCTTCCAAAGAAATAGAAGATTCCATTCAAAGGCTTGCACAGATGGCAAGAGCCGTCGGAATACATCTGATACTTGCCACGCAAAGACCGTCGGTAAGCGTTATTACCGGAAATATTAAAACCAATTTTCCTGCAAGAATGTCTTTTCAGACGGTATCGGCGATAGACTCCAAAGTTATTTTGGACAGTATCGGTGCGGAAAATCTGATAGGTAAAGGCGATATGCTGTTTCTTGATACGGGTGCATCCCGTCCGGTTCGTCTGCAAGGGGCGTTTGTTTCTTCAAAAGAAATAGAACAGATTGTGCAGTTTATAACAGAACAGGATTTTCCGAAATTTTATGAACCGTTGACGAACTTTGCAAGTGCAAATGCAGCACAGACTCCGGCAGATAAAGCGGAAAAAGATTTAATCCCCGCATTAAGGCTGATTATGGAAAGAAGAAGAGTTTCTCAGGATTTGCTGAAAGCCAATTTCGGAGGTTCGGCAAGAGCTACAAATATTTTAAGTTTCCTTGAAGTAAGAGGTTTTATACATAAGCCGGAGGGAACAAACAAATGGGAAATAAATTTTAATTTGATAGAGGATTATTTAAGAATAAATGGCTAAGAAATTTTTATTATTTTTAATCGTATTTTTTGTCGGATTTTTTTGTGCGGATGTATTTTGCGGGCAGGATGATATTGATAAAATTTTGTCCGAAACGGAAAAGATAAATTCCAAAGTAAAAGATATGCAGGCGAATTATTATCAGACGATAACTTATTTTTCTACAAATGAAAAAATAAATTCCGACGGAGTTTTCAAACATAAAAAACCGGATTTTATAAATTTGACTCAGTTAAATCCTTCCAGACAGTATACTTATATTGACGGAAAAACCATAACGACTTATGTTCCCGCCAACAAACAGGCCGTAGTTGAAAAATGGAAAAATGTTGTAGACGGCGATATAATTCTAACTTCCGTTTTCAAGTTTACAAAAAATTTTAAAACACTGAAAAAAGATTATAATATAAAACTGAAAGAAGAAACAAAAACGGATTATACTTTTCTGATAAAACCGCTTAACAAAAAAGAAAAATGGAAAATGGATGTTATGGTTTCCAAAGCCAACGGGCTTGTAACGTCAAGTGTTTTTGACAACGGAAATTTTGAAGTAAAAATAAGATTAACCGATTACAAAACAAACAACAATTTTTCAAACGATATGTTTAAGTTTGCTGCACCGAAAAATGTTGATATTATAGAATTATAAAAGGAGCACAGGGGTAAAACCATGAACGGTCCGGGAACAATTTTACAACAAACAAGACTGGAAAAAAATCTTACCATAGATAAGGTTCACAAAGATACAAAAATAAAGGAAGATTACCTTGTCGCAATAGAAAAAGACGACGTTTCGGCTTTTCCTGCGGAAATATATTATAAAAATTTCTTAAAATTTTATTCCAGATATTTGATGTTAGATGCTGCGGAAATGCTCAATATTTACGAGCAGGTGAAAATAGAAAAGCATCAGGAATATTTGAAGAAAAACAGAACTTACAGCATGGGCGAAAAACTTGCAATATTTTACAGACTGCGTAAAAAATCAATACGTTTTATTTTGACGGCAATAGCAGCAGCTGTACTGGCTTTTATCGCTTTAAATATATTTAACAGATTAAATATAAAAGCGTTGACCGAGGATATTGAGAATTTTATGCCGCAGGAACAAAAGGAACAAAATATTATTGACGGCGGTTCCGCTGTAATTGATGTTACCAATACGGAAAACGAAGAAAATTCCAAAGAAAAAGAAAAAAAGATTTTGCCGGAAGAATTGACTCTTACCGTAAAAACAAAATACGGAACATGGGTAAGAATAATAAGCGACAAAAATGTTATATTTGAGGGTATTTTAAAAAGAGGACAGAATTTTTCGGCAAAAGCAAAAGACGGTTTTCTGTTAAAAATAGGCAATATTGAAGGAGTGGAAGTTTTATTTAACAATGAAATCGTGGATGTTAAAAAAGGTGCCGACGCAAATAAAGTAAATACGATAATTTTAAAGAGAGATTAATTTTGAAAAAAAATAAAGTTTCCATTATTACGCTGGGATGTTCCAAAAATACGGTTGAATCCGAAGCCGTTGCGGGAATGCTTTTAAAAAACGGTTTTGAACTGGCTTTTGATTTGTCGGATACGGACAATATAATAATCCACACATGTTCTTTCATACAGGACGCTCAAACCGAATCGCATAATCAAATAAAATATGCAGGTTCCTTAAAAGAAAAAAATCCCGATTTAAAAATTTTTGTTTCAGGCTGTCTTTCTCAGCTTCTTAAAGATAAAATGAAAGAACTTTATCCGTTTATAGACGGATATGTCGGAACCGGAAATTATTCCGAAATTGTTAAGCTGATTAAAAAAGATAAATTTTTTGCAGATACCGGTTGTGCCGGCGGAGTACAGAATTTTAAATCAAGAATTTTATCAACAACACTTCCTTATGCGTATATTAAAATTTCCGAAGGATGTAATCACAGGTGCAGCTACTGCATTATACCGAATTTACGCGGAAACCTTAAAAGCAGAACAATAAAATCCGTCGTTGACGAAGCAAAAGCACTTGCTGAAGCCGGCATAAAAGAACTGAATGTAATCGCACAGGATACCACATCTTACGGAACAGATATTTACGGTAAACCGCGGCTTGCCGAACTGTTAAAAAATATTTCAAAAATAAAAAGTTTAAAATGGATAAGGCTTTTGTATGCATATCCTTCAACGATAAATCAAGAACTTCTTGAAACGATTTATGAGAACGAAAATATCTGTAATTATATTGATATTCCCATACAACACATATCGGCAAATATTTTAAAAAATATGAAAAGACCGCTGACGACAAGACGTATTATAGAAAAAATTAAAAAGAATTTTCCCGATATGATTTTAAGAACTTCTTTGATAACGGGTTTCCCCGAGGAAACGGAAACGGACTTTAAAGAAATGCTGTCTTTTGTGAAAGAAAATTATTTTGAGCATATAGGAATTTTCGGTTATTCCGACCAGAAAACCGCACCGTCTTACAGGCTGAAAAATAAAATTGCACAGGAAGTTATTGAAGAAAGAAAACAAATTCTTGCAACGGAACAACTCAAAAACGTTGTCAAAAATAATTTCGCAAAAATCGGGAAAACTTATGAAGTGCTTATTGAAAATATTGACAACAATAAATTTTATGCAAGGGCGTATTTTCAGGCACCGGAAATAGATAACGGTATTATTGTAGACAGAAAAAAATTTTTTGATATCGGAAAGTTTGTAAATGTTACGATAACGGATTACAAAGACTACGATTTAATTGCAAAATAATGTATAATAAGCAGGCATACCACAGCAGTAAGGAAAAATAAAAAATATGAATTTAGCAAACAAATTAACGCTTCTCAGGGTAATACTGGTTCCGGTTTTTATTGTATTTATGTCGTTAAATTCTTTTGCCGCAAATATTATTGCACTGCTTGTATTTATAGCGGCGTCAATAACGGATTATTTTGACGGAAAAATTGCAAGAAAGCACGGTATGGTAACGACTTTCGGAATATTTCTTGACCCTCTTGCCGATAAACTTCTTGTGGCTTCGGCATTTGTTTCTTTTGTTGCCGTTTATACTTTAAATGTTCCCGCTTGGATGGTAATATGTATAATTGCAAGGGAATTTATCATTACAGGTTTGCGTTCCATTGCGGCATCAAAAAACGTAATAATAGCTGCCAGTATGTGGGGCAAAATAAAGACCACTTCCCAAATGATAGCCATCATAACAATACTTGTAATTTTAACCGTAAATTCCGCAATAATAAAATTTTATTCTGTTACGCCTTATGACTTGATTGACGGAACAAAACTGCAGAAAATGTTGGGAATTATTTTATTGAATACACCGTTTTGGCTGATGCTTATAACAACAATTCTTACGGTTTATTCCGGATTGAGCTACATTTTAAAATATAAAAATCTTTTTACGGAAGTAAAATAAAAATGATAAAGACTGATTTTGTCGTATCGGGTGAACTCCAGGTAAATTGTTATTTTGTTTATGACGATGTATCTAAAAAAGCAATTATTATTGACCCGGGACAGAGTTATGATCTTGTAACAAGAAAAATAGAAGACTTGGATTTAAAACCGGAACTTTTGATAAATACGCACGGGCATTTTGACCATATTTTGTGCGACGATAAAATAAGAGAAAAATATAACATACCTTTAGCCGTTCATAAAGACGATATTGAAATGCTGCAAAATGCCGAGCTTAATGCATCCGTTATGATTGGCGAACCGACGGTAATAAAATATCCGGAAATTATTTTTGATAAAGATAAAACAAAAGAAACTTCTTTTTGTAAATATTCTGTTATAAATACTCCAGGACACAGTAAAGGGTCGGTATGTATTTTGATTGGTAATACTTTATTTTCCGGGGATACGGTTTTTTACGGTTCGGTCGGCAGGACGGATTTGTTCGGCGGAAATCATAACGAAATTATTTCTTCGGTTGAGAAAATAAAAAAGCTTCCTTTGAAAACAAAAATTTTTCCCGGACACGGACCGCAGACGACACTGGAACGGGAAATAAAAATTAATCCGTATTTTTAGAATGTCGGAAAAATAATCGCTAATTGTAAATTATAAATTATAAATTGTCTGTCAATTGCCGTATGGAGTATCTTGAAGATTTTCTCAAATTTATTCTGGTAGAAAAAGGCCTTTCCAAAAATACCGTTTCGGCTTACGGAACGGATCTGAAAACTTTTTTTTCTTTTCTTGAACAAAAAAATATAGATTACAAAACAATCAATCACAATGAAATGACGGATTTTCTGTGGCATTTGAAAAGTTTAAATTTTAAGTCCGCAAGTATCTTCAGAATGATAGAATCCGTAAGACAGTTTTATAAATTTCTGCTGGCGGAAGAATATATAAAAAAAAGTCCCGTTGCATATCTTGCCGTTCCTAAAATGCCGGCTATACTGCCGGATATGCTGACAAATGAAGAAGTTACAAGGTTGTTGACTTCGGTTTCCGGAAGCGATATTTTATCAATAAGAAACAGGGCAATGCTGGAACTTTTGTATGCAACGGGATTAAGAGTTTCGGAACTTATAAGTTTAAAATTTCCGAATATTGATATTGAGGAATGTTATTTAAAAATTATCGGCAAAGGAAACAAAGAAAGGCTGGTTCCTTTCGGGCAGAAAGCACAGAGTTTTTTAAAGAGATATTTGGCCGTAAGAAAAACCAGAAAAAAATGCGAATATATTTTTCTTACCAGATTAAAAAAACCCATATCCAGAGTGGAATTTTGGCGGCAACTTAAAAATATTGCCATAAGTGCAGGCATTATGAAAAAAATAACACCGCACACACTGAGGCATTCTTTTGCCACACATTTATTGACGGGCGGTGCAGATATAAGATTTGTTCAGGAAATGCTGGGACACAGCTCCATTTCCACCACGCAAATTTATACACATATCAGTCAGGAACGTTTGAAAGAGCAGCACAAAAAATATCATCCCAGAGAAAACGGTTTATAAATTTTTAAAATAATTTTTCAAACTTGTAATGTTATAGTTGATATTTTCGTCATAAGGATTTAATTGATAAGCCGTCAGGAAATATTTTTCGGCTTCTTTGTAACGCCTTGTTTTGATATAAATACTTCCCAAATTATTGTAGTGGTTATAGTTGTAAGGCTCCAGCTTTATTGCGGTCAAAAGTCTCTGTTCTGCCTGCTCAAACAAACCTGCATCCGCCAAAAGCATACCGAACTTGGCATTTATATAAGGAGAATCGGGAGTATCTTTAAGTTCGCCGTAAAAGGCAGTCCACCTGTTTTGATATCTGTTCAGTCTGAAATAAGTTATGGATGAATAAAAAATTATTATAAAAATCAGCACACATACAACGGCTTTCTTAAAACTAAAATTTTCTTTTTCAAAACAATTTACCAAAACATAATACATACACACCATAGGAAGAAAAATTCTGTTTTGAAAATAGCTGTGCATGTGGTTATTCATTATCATTGTAGGAATAAATAAAATTATAAAAGAAAATACCGCAAACAAAATCAATTTTATATTTTTATATTTTGTATTTATAAATATTAACATAAAAATAAGAAACGTTATTATAAAAAATGAAATGTCGTAAACCGTATCAAGTTTATCCGTTACCGGGAAAATTAAATTATAAAAATATTTTATTAAAACCGTCAAGTTACCGGATATAATTTTTAAGTATTCAACAAAAACGGTTAACATACTTGTTTGATACAAACCGTTTAATGCGGATTTTCTAAACAGTAAAAAAACAATTACACACAACGCCCACAAAAAACATAAAGATAAAAATTCCAAATATTCTTTTTTGGTATTGCAAGAATTTAAATAATTTACAGCAGGACATCCGCTGTTTTTTGTTTGCCGCTGCCGATTTCCCGATTTTTTAAACACATAAAATACCAAAAATATTACGGGCAAAACCACGGAAACTTCTTTTATAAACAAAACGGATAAAAATAAAAACAAATGCAAAAATAAATAAAAAATTCTTCTATTTTTTTCTTCAACGTATCTGAACAGAAAATAAAAAGACAATACGGAAAAAAGCGTCAAAAGACTGTCGCTTCTGTCAACTACTCTGGCAACCGTCGCACACAGCATAGGATTAACGCCGATAATCAAAGCAAAAACAAAGGCCCAACTTTTATTATTTTTATAAGAATACAAAAGGTATACCGAAAATATCGTAAAAAGAAAAATTAAAATATTTGTAATGTGATAACCTAACGGATTGAGCCCGGAAAAAGTTCTGTCTGCGGCAAAAGATACGTTCAACAGAGGTCTGTAGCCGGAATCGCCGGGAGTATTAAAAAATGTGTCCGAAAAAATATTTTTAATATTGGAAAGTTTAAGATAATCCTGTTTGTCAAGAATTAAAACATCGTCGTCCAGATACTGCCAATCATAAAACAAAGTTTTTCCGTATAAAGAAAAAACTACCACAGCTAACGCTAAAAACACCGTGATATTAAAATGATTTTTTATAAAAATTTTAATATTTTTTATAATATTTGCCGTCATAGTTTCTTACGGAAACACTGATTAATTCTGAACGGAAACCTTGAGGCATATTTTGCCTCTAAATTCGTTGGAGTTTCTCGAGATAAGTTACCAAAAAAAATAAAAACGGCTGCAATGAATTTTTAAAACATCTTATTTCGTTACAGCCGTCAAAAATTTATTTATTTGCCATAATTTTTTTATATCTGTCTCTTTTTCTTTTTTCCCATTCATAAGTTAACGGTGCACATATAAATATGCTGGAGTATGTTCCAAGTATTGACCCTATCAACATAGCCAAACCGAAATCAT
>CAJOOL010000290.1 GCA_905236115.1 uncultured Endomicrobiia bacterium | reverse complement strand
ATAATAATGATGTGAAATATTGGTGGTGCTGGTTTTTTCTTCTTGGAAATAATGAAAATGAAGATTTAACGACAGATTATTCTACAATATGGGATTACAGGGGCTGGCACGCTGCGGAAAATTCAACGGATATACAACACAATGTTACATTTTATGGTGGTGGAGCAGTATCTCCTTATTTATATATCGGAGCTGATTTTTCATCTGCCTGTGCAGGTTTAAAATATAAAGCAGATATTAAAATAAAATTTGAAAATGAATAAAAATTTGTGTTTGTTTTTTGCGATAGCAGTTTTGTTCTTTGTTTTTAATGGGATATCTTATGCCGGATTATCGGTTTTTCCGTCTGTAACAAATGTGCATAATACCCCCGGTTCTATTTATGAGGGAAGTTATGATATAAAAAACAGTTATGATAGTGATATTTATATCGTTATAAATGTTACTAAAGGAAATTGTTTTTCTGGAAATAAAAATATTGATTTTGAAAAAATTTTGGTATTTGAAGAAAACAGATATTTTATTCCGGCAGGAGAAACCATAACAGTACCTTATAAACTTTATGTGAAAAAAAATTTTAAAGGTTCTGTTTCCGTTAAGGCTGAATTCAAAGTTGAAAAAGAACATGAACAGTCAATTACGCTCTTAGTTTCGGTTCCTATATATGTTATTGTTTCAGGGACAGAAAATATAGATTTTGGTATAAATTCTATAGATTTAGTTAATTCCGATTATAATAAGAGAATTTGTTATAATCTTTCTTTAACAAACAAAGGAAACGTGCATATAAGACATTCCGGAGATATAGAGATATACACTAAAAAAAAGAGACAGTTAATAAGAAATTTAAAAATAAATGAGACGGTTCCTACATATTGTGAAAGTAATAGAGACTTTGTTGAAATGTTGTTGCCGTATGGTGAGTTGGGAAAAGGTAAGTATATTGCAGTTTTTAAAGTAAGAGCTTTGGGTAAAGAAGTTGAAAAAGAAGTAAAGTTTAAAATATTAAAAAATGGAAAAGTTCAAGCAAAAAGTAGAAAAGTAAAGAAATAACAAAATGAAAAAATTTTCGTTTTTATCATCATTATTAATATGTTTATTAGGCTTAGTAATGTTTACATCAGTTTTTGTTTTTGCTGATTCTTCTACTATAGCAGTATTAACTTCTTATGTAGAGTTCCCGAAATTTAGAGAGGCAATTTTTGAGAAGCCTACAGAAGTTACTGCGGTTGGTAATGTGTCCGGTATAGAGAAACTTTTAAAAATTGAAACTCAGATAGATTTCGGTATGTATAAAACGGCGGAAAAAGCTGAGCTTTTATATTATTTTGATGGTGAAGACAGCTCAAATCCGCATTCGTCTGTTTATGATGGGGAAATTCAGAATAAAAAGTCTTTTTATTTAAGTACAAATAAAGAGGATTTTCCTGCTTCAAGTTCTCACATTAATTATCAGATAAAGGTTACTTTTAAGAAAGAAAATGATGACAGTATAGGCAGTGCTTATTGGCCTACGCAGCTTACAACATCAAGCGATACTTTCCATCCTGCAACGATATCCACTTCCACGTCTACTTACATTACCGGTAGTGAGGGCGGAACGATAACTTACGACGACGGTAATCAGGAGTATCCGGATACAGGTGTTACGTTTGAAGCAGGTGATGTCAACGGTAACGGTAATGTGTATATAGAAGAAGTATCTTTTGAAGATTTTTTTGCCGGACTTTTCCCTGTTTCAGGAATAGCTCGTTCTGCAGCACTCAAGGCAGCATCTTCACTTACATATGGTGAAATAGATTGGAGTAAACGAGTAGGTAATTTTGTATGGATACATGCTGATGATGGAGTGAGTATAGAGCACCCGGGTGCTGGGCATCTTTCTTACGCATCTTCCGATACTACAGCAACCAAGTTTGATGTATTATTTACTTCCAATGGGGCAAGTTTTAAATATATAACCGTGACGAGTATAGATAAATCACAGAAATTGGTTCATTTTCCTGTAGCCGAGTGGGGTTATTATATTTTAATGGTCAGCAGTAACCTTGACGATAACGATTACAGGCCGGAAAAGAGAGTAAGAGTAAAATCCAGAATTGCAAACGGAACTTATGAGGGCTTTAAGTTCGGTAATTTGGAAGAGGGCGATGTAGTAAAGATTTTCAATCTGAACGGTAAAAAGATTGCGGAACTTACAGCAGGCAGTAGCAACGGTTTTGTTTGGAAAGGTAAGAAAGATACTAATAACAGCGGAGATTGGGCTGAAAGCGGAACGTATGTTTATCAGATTAAATTAAAAGAAAAAGGTAAAATAATAAGCGGAACAATAGCTTTCGTTTGGTAGAAAATTATGAAGAAAAAAATATTGGCTGTATTATTGTTATCAATATTCGTTTTGGCGTCACAGAAAGCGGAAAGTGCTTTTGTGGATACTTACTGGGGTGTGCGTGCTTTAGGTATGGGCGGAGCGTATACTGCTGTGGGAACCGATGCAAATGCACCTTTGTATAATATCGCAGGGACGGCATTTGCGACACAGCAGGAAGTAACCTTAATGGGTTCCAGATTGTTTACGGGTGTTGAGGGTGTTGAAATAGGGGCTAATTATTTTGGTTATGTTTATCCGATATCACAGGAATACGGTTCGGTTTCGCTTGCGTGGTCGTCTACGTCTACGCCAGGCTTAAGAAGAGAAGATACGTTCAATCTAGGTTATTCCAGAATGTTGAATGATATTTTCAAACTTGACGGCAGATTTGTAGAGTTCAGTGCAGGTGTGAACATAAAATATTTGCTTCAGGAAACGAAATTTGACGAAGAAGATAAAGATTTGCAGGGGTATCAGGGAGCTGTTACCGGTGATTTAGGTTTCTTGGCGATGTTTTCCAACGGTATAGGTGTAGGCTTCAGTAGCAAGTATTTACTGCCTGCCGATATAGGATATTTGGAAAAAGACGAAGTAAAGAATGTTAATGTATTGGGTTTAAGCTATTATAATGATCAGCTGCCGATTGTAAAAATTCCTTATTTTACGGTTGCGGCGGATATAATATTCAGAAATAATGAAACTTTTATCAGAGCAGGTGCCGAAACATATCTTCTCAATAAAAAACTTGCCGTAAGACTGGGCGGAAGAAAGGAAGCTCTTGATGTCGGGTTCGGTTATACGTTTGCATTTGCAAATGATGCCGCACTTACGATAGACTATGCTTTTGAAATGCCTTTGGAAATAGAAGAATCTTACGGTTCTCACTTCATTAGTGTTTCATTCAGATTTTAGAAGTTGCAGATTTAAAAATCCCGTGTTTTAGAAAAGTTTTAAAGAAGTTTGGTGCTTTGGAATATTTTTTACAAAAATTTATTTGTAAAAAAATTTTATGATGCCGTAAATTCTGTTGATTTTTGTTACGTAGTTTTTTGTTTCTTTGAAAGGCATTTCATCAGGTTCGTATTCAATAATAGGGTTTTGAATAAGCCATTTCCGCACGTTTCCGAGTCCGGCATTATAAGAAGCAAGAACAAGGTTGGTATTATCGTTGAATAATGCCGATAAAATTTTTATATAGTAAATACCCGTCATAATATTAAAATCCGGCTCATACAATCTGCCGACATCAAAATCATTCATACCGGAAAACAGTTCGTATACTTCCTTTGCCGTTTGAGGCATAAGCTGCATTAAACCTATTGCACCTTTTTTGGATTTGGCATTCGGGTTAAAATTAGACTCCGTCTTTATAATGGAAACTACAAGCAAAGGGTCAACACCGTGTTGTTTACAGTATTTTTCTATTACCGGGTAATATCCCGCCGCTCTGTTTATATTGATAACCGCATAACAAGCCGTTATAACCGGAAACAATATTAATATGATATATAATATTTTTGATACTTTCATAAGTTATAAATTATTTACCGTTTCGCCGTTTAGGCTGTTCGGCAGCACCTTTGTTATTTTGACATTTACAATCTGTCCGGTCATATCTTTTTGACAATCAAAAAATACTTTTATGTTTTGGCTGTTTCTTGCTTCGGCGGTTTTTGTTTCGGCATTAAATTTTTCAACAAGCACTTCAATATTTTGTCCGATATATTTTTCGTTAATCTGTTTTGAAATGATGTTGGAATCTTCCAAAAGTTCGGCGTGCCGCTGTTTAATAACTTCCAAAGGAATTTGATTTTTCATTTTTGCCGCAAGAGTTTTCGGGCGGGGGGAATATTTAAATACAAAAATTCCTCCGAAACGAAGCTCTCTTGAAGCATTAAATGTTGCTTCAAAATCTTTATCGGTTTCACCCGGAAAACCGATTATAATATCGCTTGTGATGTTTATGTCAGGGATTTTATTTTTAATTTTGTTATATAAAGTTTTATACCGTTCATAAGTATATTTTCTGTTCATAGCTTTTAAAATATTGTCGGAACCGGACTGCAAAGGCAGATGTATATGACGGCATATTTTTTTGTTTGCGGCAATTTCTTCTATCAGTTCATCCGACAAATCTTTCGGATGATTGGTTAAAAATCTTATCCTTGTAACGTTTTCAAGTTCGGATATTTTTTGCAGCAGGCGTGTAAAATTTACATTTTCATAAATATAAGAATTTACGTTCTGTCCCAGAAGAATTATTTCCTTTGTTCCGGAATCTGCGGCTGCTTTAACTTCGCTTAAAATGGTATTATAATTTATGCTTTGTTCCGGACCGCGGACGTAAGGAACTATGCAGTATGAACAGAAATTACTGCATCCCCGCATTATTGTAATGTATTTAAATACTTCGGTTGAGCGGTTAAGCGGTTGAACGGCTGAAGAATTATTTTTTTGAAGAAATCACTCAACGGTTTTTTTAAACAGCTCAAAACCTTTCGCACCCAAAACGAAATCTACATATTTACAACGTGATTTTATCTCTTTGGCGGCATATTGAGCCATACAGCCCGTAACGCCTATTATCAAAGCAGGATTTTTTTGTTTCAGCTCGTTAAGCCTTCCCAAAAGAGAATATGCCTTATGCTCTGCGGAAAACCGCACCGAACAGGTATTTATTATTACCATATCAGCATCCGAATAATTATTTATACGCACCAAACCTTTTGCCGATAAAATTTCAGCCATTTTATCGGAATCGTTTACGTTCATTTGACAGCCTAAAGTTTCAATATAAAATTTCATTTTTAAAATTTTTCTCTTGCAACTTTTTGTAAATATTTTCCGTAAGCGGAATTAAAAAGTTTTGCATTTTCAAGTAATTGTTCTTTTGATATAAATCCTTTTCTGTAGGCTATTTCTTCCAGACAGCTTACCATTATTCCCTGCCTCTGTTCTATGGCTCTTATAAACATTGCCGAATCAAGCAGAGATTCATAAGTTCCGGCATCCAGCCATGCAAAGCCTCTGCCGAACAGTTCCACCGAGAGTTTTTTTTCTTTTAAATATATGTTGTTTATGTCGGTAATTTCCAGTTCGCCTCTTGCCGACGGTTTTATTTTTTTTGCTATTTTTGTTACGTCGTTATCGTAGAAATACAGCCCTGTTACTGCCCAGTCGGATTTCGGTTCCTGCGGTTTTTCCGTTATTGACACAGGTTTATTGTTTTCGTCCAGTTCCACTATTCCGTATCTGTTCGGGTCTTCCACGGAATAAGCAAAAATTGTTGCACCTTTTTCCTGAGAACAAACTTTTTCCAGTTTTTTTGAAAGTCCGTGTCCGTAGAAAATATTATCGCCCAATACCAGAGCGACATTGTCTTTGCCGATAAAATCTTCGCCCAAAATAAATGCTTCGGCAAGTCCGTTGGGTTTCTGTTGTTCTTTGTATGAGATGTTTATTCCTAGTCTCTGTCCGCTGCCGAACAGGTTTTTAAATTGAGGAAGTGCTTCCGGCGTGGAAATAATAAGAATGTCTTTTATGCCTGCCAGCATTAATACCGACAGAGGATAATAAATCATAGGTTTGTTGTATACGGGTAAAAGCTGTTTTGAGACTACCGAAGTCAGCGGATAAAGTCTGGTGGCCTTTCCGCCTGCAAGTATGATACCTTTTCTTTTCATATTCCCTCCATGTCAATCTAATCTTGAACAATTCCAACGAATTTAGAGGCAAAATATGCCTCAAGGTTTCCGTTCATAATTAATCAGTGTTTTCTTTAAGAATTATTCAGCGTTTCCCAAAGCCACATTATACCAAAATGCGAAAAGTTTTAGAAGATTATGTATTGTTTGTTGACAGATGGATGAAATGAAATTTACGGATATATTTTTTTAAATTTGTTCTTGTACTGTAGAAGAACCTCTGAAAATGCCCTTGGTAATATCGTAAGATAATGCCAAAAAACTTTTATTTTCAAGTTTTCCAACTCTTAATTCTTGAGGTATTTCCGCATAAGTTTGAAATCTGAGTTTTATATCTCCTTGAGATTTATGGCTTGGCACAAAAAGAGAAAAGTATTTATTACCACGAGCATCTATACCTAAAATAGGATCATAATTTGTTGTTCTATATAAAATATGATATAATAACTGTCTTTGACAGGAGAATACAATATGTACAGTTCCGAAAAAATTTTACAGGAAATATGTTACTTGTTATCATTAAATAACGGTAAATTAAATCTTTTAAAATTAATAAAAGAGTTATATTTAATAGACAGGTTATCAATTGAAGAAAGAGATACTTCTTTATCGGGGGATGTTTATTTCAGTTTGCCTCACGGGCCTGTTTTAAGTTCTACTTTGGATATGTTGAATGATTTGCAGTATAAAAATAATAATAATATATGGAATAATTTTTTGTTGTCAAAAAAAAGCAGACAAGATTATTATCCTAATATAATATTAAAAAAAGAAATAAGTTATGACAGACTTAGTAAAAAAGATAAAGAATATATAGAAAAAATATCAAAAAGTTTTTATAGCACTGCACCTTATGAATTGGAAAGATATACGCATACTCTTCCGGAATGGGAAGATCCGAAAGGAAGTTGTAAAAAAATAAAATTTAAAACGATAATGCTTGCTTTAGGCAAAAGTGAAGATGAAATTACTGTTGCCAAGCAGGAGTATGATGATATAAACAGGTTAAGGAACTGATTTCATAATGATGTTAAAATTTTT
>CAJOOL010000289.1 GCA_905236115.1 uncultured Endomicrobiia bacterium | reverse complement strand
TATAATATTAAAATTATTTAATTTAAGAGAATACTGAGTAAGGGAACAAAAACTATGCTTGAACTGAAAAACATTTCTTTCAGCGTTGATGTAAACGGAAAGAAAAAAGAAATTTTGAAAGATTTTAATTTAAAACTTGAAGACGACAAATTTTATGTTATCACCGGGCCTAACGGCAGCGGCAAAAGCACGCTTGCTAAAATAATTGCCGGAATTTTAACGCCGCAGAGTGGGAAAATCCTGTTTGACGATATTGACATAACAAAAATGAACATAACAGGCCGTGCAAGAACTGGTATCGGCTACGCATTTCAGCAGCCGGTAAAATTTAAAGGAT
This sequence comes from uncultured Endomicrobiia bacterium, assembly GCA_905236115.1. Lineage (GTDB taxonomy): Bacteria > Elusimicrobiota > Endomicrobiia > Endomicrobiales > Endomicrobiaceae > Ruminimicrobiellum. The sequence goes on along the minus strand of CAJOOL010000289.1, from coordinate 3,080 downwards.
TGAAAGTTCACGATTTGTTAAATATCGCCTACGGAAAAGATTTAACCGTTGAGCAGGCCTGCGACTACCTGTGCAGTGTAGGACTGTGTGCAAGAGAATATGTTTCAAGAGAAGTGGACAATTCTTTGTCCGGAGGGGAGCTGAAAAGAATAGAAATTGCAACCGTGCTTGCAAAAGAACCGAAAATATCAATTTTTGACGAACCTGAAGCAGGAATTGATTTGTGGAGTTTTCAAAATTTAATAAAAGCATTTAATGCAATGAGAAAAAACGTTCACAAGGGAATAATGGTTGTTATTTCACATCAGGAAAGAATTCTTGAAATTGCAGACAAGATTATAGTTCTTTCCGACGGAACGGTAAAAATGCAGGGAACATCCGATGCGGTTCTTCCCGAAATATTGGGAACGGAAGCCGCGGTAAAAAGCTGTAAATGCAATGATAATATGGAGCAATAATTATGGAAACAAATGAAATACAGAAAAAAATTTTAGCCGAAGTTGCCGACCTGCACAAAATTCCCGCTGGAGCATACAATTTCAGAATTGACGGTAAACTTGCCGGCAGAAACACCACGGCAAACATTGATATACAGACCAAAAACGATAAATCCGGAATTGACATAAAAATAAAAGACAACACGAAAAACGAAAGTGTTCATATCCCTGTTGTATTAAGCAATACCGGATATAAAGAAAAAGTTTACAACGATTTTTTTATAGGGGAAAACTGTGATGTGGTTATTGTTGCCGGATGCGGCATAGATAACTGCGGGGGAAAAGATTCTCAGCATGACGGTATACACAGATTTTATATAGGTAAAAATTCCAAAGTAAAATATATAGAAAAACATTACGGTTCCGGAACAGGCACAGGGAAAAGAATATTAAACCCGCAGACGGAAGTATACATGCAGGAAGCAGGCATCATGGAAATGGATATGGTACAGATTAAGGGTGTTGATTCCACCGAAAGAGTTACTCTTGCAAACCTTAAAAAAGATGCCAAATTGATTGTTAAGGAAAGATTATTGACACATGGGGAGCAAAAAGCCGTAAGCATTTACAATATCATCTTAGACGGAGAAGATTCCGCTGCGGATATTTTATCCAGATCAGTTGCAAAAGAAAATTCTTATCAAAAATTTGAAGTTAAACTGACTGGAAATACTAAGTGCAGCGGACATACCGAGTGTGATTCCATAATAATGGATAACGGGAAAATTTTAGCCGTTCCCGGTCTTGAGGCAAATAGTATTGATGCCGCACTTATACATGAAGCTGCTATAGGTAAAATTGCAGGCGAACAGCTGATGAAATTAATGACTTTAGGCTTGACAGAGAAAGAAGCCGAGGAAAAAATCATTGACGGATTTTTGAAATAAGGTATTTTCTGGTTATTTCAAATTCCCGGCAGGATAAATACGGAAAACAAAAAACAAAAAAATAAAAAACGCAAGAACATAACCGAACCGATAAAAAATCAAATTTCTGAAACATTTTTATAAGTTCTTGCGTTTTAAAGTTACAAAAATATTACGGCTGAAGTTCTTATTTTAATTACTTAAGTTTTGCTATAATAGCATCGCCCATTTCAGATGTTCCTGCAGTTCCGCCTAAATCATAAGTAACACATTTCTTTTCAGCAATAACCTCAGCAACTGCCTTTTCCAATCTCTTGGCAGCATCAAATTCGCCTAAATAATCAAGCATCATTTTACCTGAAAGAATAAGTGCCATAGGATTAACTTTATTCATACCTTTATATTTCGGAGCAGAACCGTGAACCGCCTCAAATACGGCACAGTCTTTACCGAGGTTTGCTCCGGGAGCAACGCCTAAACCGCCGACGAGCCCTGCACATAAATCGGACAAAATATCACCGTACAAGTTAGGAAGAACAATAACATCATAAAGTTCAGGTTTCTGTACCAACTGCATACACATATTATCAATTAATCTTTCTTCATACTCAATTTTGCCTTCATAATCTTTGGCAACTTCTCTTGCAACTCTGTAAAACATACCATCCGTACATTTCATAATATTTGCTTTGGCAACGGCAGTAACTTTTTTCCTGTTATTTTTAACTGCATAATCAAAAGCAAAGCGAACTATTCTTTCGCATCCGAATTCCGAGAAAGATTTTATTGATATTGCAGATTCGGGACGAATTTTACCTTTTGAAAGCTCAATAATTTTGTTTGCTTCATCGGTTCTTTCGGTAAACTCCACGCCTGCATATAAATCTTCCGTATTCTCTCTGACTACTACCAAATCAATATCGGAAAATCTTGACTTTACACCGGCATAACTCTTGCAAGGTCTTAAGCAGGTAAACAAATCCAGTTCTTTTCTGATTGCAACATTTACCGAGCGGAAACCTGTTCCGATAGGCGTGGTGATAGGGCCTTTTAATGCAATTTTATTTTTTGCAATGGATTGTAATGTTTTTTCGGGAAGAGGCGTTCCCTCTTTTTCCATTATATCAATACCTGCTTCCATCACTTCCCAATCTATTTTAACGCCTGTAGCATCGATAACTTTTGCCGTAACTTCAGTAAGTTCCGGGCCTGTTCCGTCGCCGCGGACTAATGTAACTTTGTAAGACATGGTACTTCTCCTTAATTTATTTTTTAATTTGAACAATTTAATGGACTTCGCCCTGTTGAATAGAATGTTGAATAATTTTAAAATATTAAATTATGTGTTAAGAGTAAAGACTCAACCCTCTTTTAATTCCCTTTATAAAGTCGTAATCCAATAATTTTTTTATTGAAACGGTAGTATTCATTATATCATCTCTTCTGTGCCTTTTCAATAACCTTTTTGCGGCTATAATACCGGCCATATATTTTCTGTTACCGCTGGCACTTTCAAAACAGGCAAGTAAAAAATCCACTATTTCATTCATATACACCTCTTTTGCAACAATTTACATTTATAAATCTTCTCTTTATCCCTCTCAGTATACAAAATTTTTATAATATTTAAAAGTTTTTGTATTGGTTAAATACATATGCGACATTTTATAATTTAAATTAATAAATTGTAAAGGACTTAACAGGTCTAAAGAAAAAT
>CAJOOL010000288.1 GCA_905236115.1 uncultured Endomicrobiia bacterium | reverse complement strand
TATGTTTCTTTCGGCAACGATTTGTTGAATACGCAGGATAATATTGCTTATAATGCCGACGGACTGATTATTAAAGATAATATTGCCGTAAAATATAATTTTGTTGACGATTCGTTTGAATCCTTTATTTTTGATAATAAAACCAAACTTCTTACGCCTTGCGGCAAGACCAAAAAACATATCGGATTATTAAATTATTACAAAGCACTTGTTATAACCTCCGACGAATATTTAAAGCACGATTAGCAAAAAGCCTTGCGGTTTCCGTTTGAGAATTAATCGGCGTTTCCTTAAAACCCTGAATTTGTTTAATTTTATAAAAAGCAAAAAAATTGTTGACTAAATTTTTTATTATTTGTAAAATATATGTAAAATATTTGTGAAAATAAGTTTCGCATCGGAAGAATGGACGTACCTGTAGGCGTGGCGGATAATAATTGTAAATTATTATTAAGAAGGTATATATTATGTCTGAAAATTTAACCTCAAAGATCGGCAGTCAGCAGAAAGCAGTCAACAAATCTGGTTTGCCGTTTGATTACGGCGACACAAAAATTACCATTTTGCCCAGAGACCCGATTTGCATATTTGCATATTGGTCTATTTCGTCCGGTTTCGTAGAAAATTTGAAAAGACAATACGGCAGGGAAGTCTTCAACGATGCCAAACTTGTGGTAAGAGTTTATGATACTACGGACGTGATGTTTAACGGAAGTAATGCCAACAGGTACTTTGATGTTTTTGTAACGTCGGACTCAAACAGCTGGTATATAAACGTAGGGGAATATAACCGCTGCTGGTGTGTTGATATAGGTTATTTAACTACAGACGGTAAATTTATCTGTGTTGCCAGATCCAATAAAATTGATATGCCCAGATACGGTGTATCAAGCGTTACCGATGAGCAGTGGGCGTTGCTCAAGGTTGAGTTTGAAAAATTATTGAAAATTTCAGGTGTCGGCAGTATAGGAATGAGTTCTTTTGACGTATCCAAGCTTATGAGGGAAAGATGGGAAGAAATTGTTTCCATATCTCTGCCGAGTTCACATTCTCATATCAGCAGTTTAAGCTCGTTCAAAACACATCCGTCTTACGTTCCGCAGCAACAGCCGAAAGAAGATAAATCCAAAAATTTCTGGTTAAGAGCCGATACCGAGATTATTATTAACGGTGCTACCGAACCGGATGCAAGTTTAACGTTGAAAGGCCAGCCGGTAAAGTTATCTGCCGACGGCTCTTTTTCCGTTCGTTTTTATCTTCCCAACGGCGAGGACAAATATACCATTGAAGCGGTTTCCGCTGACGGAACAATGAAGAAATCCATAACTTTTGAAGTTAAAAAAGATACTAAGTAGACCGGAAGATTTATGGAAAATAAAGGTTATTGGTGTTTTCAACTGCACGCTCATTTGCCGTTTGTGAGGCATCCCGACTATCCCGATTTTTTGGAAGAAGACTGGCTTTATGAAGCAATAACGGAAACATATATTCCGCTTCTTTCCGTATTTGAAAATTTTGTTTATGATAATATAGATTTTGCATTAACCATGACGATAACTCCGTCTTTGGCCAATATGCTTGCGGATCCTTTGCTTCAGTCAAGATATTATGCAAAATTGAACAAACTTATAGAACTTTCCGAAAAAGAAGTGCTTAGAACTCTCAATTTGCCGCAATACCACCAAGCGGCACTTATGTATGAGCAGAAATTTAAAAATTGCAAATATATTTGGGAAAAATACCACGGTAACATTTTAAACGGTTTTAAAAAATTGCAGGACGAGGGCAAAATAGAAATTATCACCTGTTGTGCTACGCACGGTTTTCTGCCTCTTATGACCAATGAGACCGCCCAAAGAGCTCAGATAAAAATTGCGGTTAAAGATTACGAAAAACATTTCGGAAGAAGCCCTAAAGGAATATGGCTTGCCGAATGTGCATATACTTACGGTGTTGAGAAGTTTCTTAAAGAAGAAGGGATAAGATTTTTCTTTATGGAGTCTCACGGAATATTGTATGCGACGCCTCGTCCGAAGTACGGAGTATTTGCACCTGTATATTGTCCCAACGGCGTAGCCGCATTTTCCAGAGATATGGAGACGGCACATCAGGTATGGAGTGCCGATTCCGGTTATCCGGGCGATCCCGATTACAGAGAGTTTTACAGAGATTTGGCGTATGATTTGGATTATGATTACATAAGGCCTTATTTGCATTCCGACGGCGTCAGAAGAAATATCGGCGTAAAATATTGCCGTATAACGGGCAAAGTTCCTCTTAACGAAAAACAGCCTTATAACCCTCAGTGGGCGGATAATAAGGCCAGAATGCATGCGGAAAATTTTGTTTTTAACAGAACCAAACAGATAGAATATTTAAACGGTCTTATGCACAAAGAACCTTTGGTTGTTTCAATGTATGATGCGGAACTTTTCGGGCATTGGTGGTTTGAAGGTCCTAATTTTATAAACTATATTTTCAGAACGATACATAATACAAAATCCTGTTTTAAGCCGATAACGCCTATACAATATTTGGATATGTTCCCGACCAATCAGGTTTGTCAGCCGTCTGCTTCGTCGTGGGGCGATAAAGGATATTTTGAAGTTTGGCTTAATCCGAAAAACGATTGGATTTATAAACATCTTCATAAAGCGGCGGACAGAATGGTTGAAATTGCTTCCGAAAACAGAAATGCACAGGGTATAAAACAGAGAGCATTGAATCAGGCTGCAAGAGAGCTGGTTCTGGCACAATCTTCCGACTGGGCATTTATAATGACCACCGGAACAATGGTTGAATATGCCGAAAAAAGAACCAAAGAGCACGTTTATAATTTTACGGTTTTGTATAACCAAATAAAGAATAATAATGTTGACGAGGGTTTCCTTTCAAATCTGGAGTATAAAAACAATATTTTTCCGGAAATTGATTATAAAGTATATATCAAAGAATAAAGAGAATATCTGTTAATTGCGGATGAGCAGCGTCTTACGTTTTCCGTTCGGAATTGATTGGTATTTTCTGAAAGGAGAGATAATATGATTTTTGCCATTCAAAATGTTTTTATAGCAATAATTTTAGTATCTGTTTTTTCTTTCTTTGTTTATGTTATAGTTCAAAACAGAAAATTAAAAAATAAAGTAAACAAGCTCAGATATAAAATCCTAAATGCCGAGGAAAAAATTCAAGGCCGCACAACTGACATAGATAATCTTATTTTAACTCTTGCAAGCATTCATGAATTCGGTATTAAAGCTACGGAAATTTTAACTAAGCAGGAGCTGTCTCAGACGGTAGTCAATGCGGCGTGCAGTATCATTCATTCCGAATTAAGTTCTTTAATGCTTTTGGATAAAAATGACGAACTCAGCATTGTGGCTGCCAAAGGACTTCCGAAAAAAATAAAAGAAGAAACCAGAATAAAAATCGGCGACGGTATTGCGGGAAAAGTAGCCGCAAGCGGTGAACATGTTTTTGTGGAAAACATTGATACCGATGTGAGATTTTTAAGAACGGATAATGTTGAAAAATATATTTCAAAATCTTTTATGTCCGTTCCTTTGAAAGTTAAAAATAAAGTTATCGGAGTTTTGAATATAAATTCGTCGCAGGAAAAGAAACATTTTGACGACAGAGATTTGAAACTTCTTACCATATTGGCTGACCAGGCCGCAATGAGACTGGACAACATTGAGATGTTTAACAATCTTCAGTCTTTTTATTTGGAAATTGTTCAGGCGCTTGTCGGTGCAATAGATGCAAAAGACGCTTACACTTACAATCATTCCGACAGAGCCAAAAAATATGCAGGCAAAATCGCTTCCAAAATCAATCTGCCAAATGCTATAGTAAGCAGTATAGAATATGCGGCACTTATGCACGATATAGGTAAAATCGGCATTCCCGACGGTATTTTATTGAAAAAAGAAAGATTGACAAAAGAGGAAATGAATTTTATCAGACAGCATCCGTCAATAGGTTACAAAATTTTATCTCCCGTAAAATTTCTTGCTTCCGTAGCTCCGATAGTTTTGTATCACCACGAATGGTTTAACGGTTCGGGTTATCCGGAAGGACTTTCCAAGGAAGAAATACCGCTCGGTGCAAGGATTGTTGCCGTTATTGATGCTTACGATGCAATGACTTCCGACAGACCTTACAGAAAAGCTCTGCCCGTGGATGTTGCTCTTGAACAGCTTAAAATCGGTGCAGGAAAACAGTTTGATCCGAAAATCGTTGATATTTTTACAAGTGTTGTAAAAGAAGAGCAGCTTGTAAGTTAGTAAAAGATATGAATTTTTTGTATGTAGTTCCCACTCCCATAGGAAATCTTGAAGATATAACTTTAAGAGCAGTCAGAATACTTAAGGAAGCGGATGTAATAGTCTGCGAAGATACCAGACAAACGGTCAAACTTCTATCGCATTTAAAAATTTCCAAACCGTTAATAAGTTTCTATACGCAAAATCAGTTAAAAAGAATTCCTCAAATAATTTCCATGCTTAAAGACGGTAAAAATATCGCTCTTGTTTCCGACTGCGGAACGCCTGCCGTTTCCGACCCTGGATATTATCTTATAAAAGAAGCATTGGAAAATAATATAAATGTCGTTCCTTTGCCTGGAGCCTGTGCATTGATTACGGCACTTGTCGGCTCTGGGCTTTCCACGGATTCTTTTGTCTTTCTCGGTTTTTTAAGAAAGAAAACCGGTAAAATGAAAAAAGAACTGGAAACCGCAAAACAGCAGAAAAAGACGATTATTTTTTATGAATCTCCTCACAGAATATTAAAAACGCTTGATGTCTGCAGAGAAGTTTTCGGTGAAAAAACAAAAATTGTTCTTGCCAGAGAACTTACAAAAAAGTTTGAAGAGTTTATCAGAGGAACAATTTCGGAAGTAATTGATAATTTGCAAAACAGGCAGATTTTAGGGGAGTTTGTTGTTCTTTTAGAAAGCGGAAACGAAAGCAACACCGAAAATTTTTTAAACAACACCAAAACAGTATATTGAAAATATCAAAATATAAAAGTATAATATTTGTTTAAGGAAATACCGATTAATTATGAAAGAGCAAAGCCCGAAGCAGATTTTGCCTATAAAGAGGCGGTTGAACCGCTTCAAGCGGAACTTCGCAGGGATAATGGGCAATT
>CAJOOL010000287.1 GCA_905236115.1 uncultured Endomicrobiia bacterium | reverse complement strand
TTCCTATTTCTCTTCAAATTTGATAAAATCTAAAACATAAATTTATTGAGGAAAATATATGATAAAATTTTACAACACATTAACCAACAAAATTGAAGAATTTAAACCGATAAAAGAAAAAAACGTTTCCATGTATGTATGCGGAGTTACGCCTTACGACGTGTGCCATTTGGGACACGCCAGAGCTTATGTAACTTTTGATGTAATAAAAAGACATTTCATAAGAAGCGGTTATACCGTAAAACACGTTCAGAATTTTACCGATGTAGACGACAAAATTATAAACCGTTCTCTTGAAAGAAATATCCCGCCGGCGGAGATTGCACAAACTTATATCAATGATTATTTCGTTCAGATGGAAAAACTGAACGTTATAAAAGCCGATGTTTATCCGCAGGTAACCAAAATGATACCGCAGATAGTTGAGTTTATTAAAAAACTGGAAGAAAAAGGTTTTGCTTACAACGTTGACGGCGACGTATATTTTTCCGTAGAAAAATTTGAACAATACGGAAAACTTTCAAAAAGAAAATTTGAAGAAATGATTGCCGGTGCAAGGGTTGAAAAAGATTCCAAAAAGAAAAATCCTTACGATTTTATTTTGTGGAAAAAGACAAAAGAAAACGAGCCGGAAGAAGTTTCATGGGACAGCCCTTGGGGAAAAGGCCGTCCGGGATGGCATATAGAATGTTCCGTTATGGCAACATCTTTTTTAGGCAGTACCATTGATATTCACGGAGGCGGACAGGATTTGATTTTTCCTCACCACGAAAATGAAATTGCACAGAGCGAAGCCTGCACGGGAAAACATTTTGCCGATTATTGGCTGCATAACGGTTTTGTTACGGTCAATAAAGAAAAAATGTCTAAAAGTTTAGGAAATTTTTTTACGTTAAAAGATATTTTCAAACAGTATAATCCCAGAGTTGTCCGTTATTATCTTCTTACACAGCATTACAGAACTCCGCTTGATTTTTCCAACGAAAATTTAAATGCGGCAAAGGCTGCTTTGCAGGGGCTGGACGAGGCTTATGCAAGACTTACAGATATAGTTAAAGAAAATGACGAAAATTTAAAAGACGAAAATTTGATAAAAATACAAAAACAGTTTGTCTCTTCGCTTGACGACGATTTTAATTTTGAAAGAGCATTGTCGCATTTGCACGAACTGAAAAATATTATTTTAAATAATTTATCCGTTGAAAAAAACGGGTTTTTAAAGCAGGCAAAATGGCTGTTTGAAGATATTTTAAACGGTGCATTAGGTATAAAAATTGCCGAACAGGAAAAAGCCGGCATTGAACTTCAGGAATTTTTAAACAAAAGAAACGAGGCAAGAAAAAATAAAGATTGGAAAAAAGCCGATGCTTACAGAGATAAACTTTCCGAACTCGGATATAAAATTATTGACAATAAAGACGGCAGTTCCACGCTTGTGAAAAAGTGCTGATTTCTCAAGACGAGTGAGGATGTAACAAGAGGAAACAATGAAAAAGAATAACGAAAAAAATATTTTGGCTTCCAACAGAAAAGCGTTTCATAATTATCATATTTTGGAAGAATATGAAGCTGGGATAGTTTTGTCCGGATATGAAGTAAAATCTTTAAGACAGCACAATGTCAGTTTGGCAGATTCTTTGGTTCGTTTTAATAACAATGAAGCATTTTTGGAAAATGTTTACATAGCCCCGTATGTTCAAATATCTTCGCATATTCAGGATTATAATGCAACAAAATTAAGAAAACTTCTTTTGCATAAAAATGAAATAATAAAAATTTATTCCAAGTCAAGAGAAAAAGGTTTAACCGTTGTTCCTCTGGAAATTTATATTTCCAAATACGGTAAGATAAAAGTTCTTATAGCTCTTGCCAAAGGTAAAACCACTTATGATAAAAAAGAAGATTTGAAAAAAAGAGACATAAAAAGAGAAATGGCAAGAGAGGGTTTTTAGCTTGACTTTAAACGGTTTTTTAGATAGAATACCGAAGCAGTTTTTATTTGTAAAATAAGGAGACAGTAATGAAAAATCTTTGGTCTTATGACGAGCAGGGACAATGTGTCGTAGAAAATGCAAGAGGTTTAAAACAGCCGTTGATACACATGATAGCAAACAGTCCGAAATATTTTTCAATATGCGATAATTTTTTAAGAGGTTTTTCCGGGTTTGATTATACAAGAATGTTTGGGGAATTTGACGGACCGAATTTTCCTAAAGGACAGGCAAGATTTATCTGGATAAGAGAGGGAAAACAGACCTGGCTTGTAAATAATTATGATTTAACCGATACGGAAACATCAAATCCGAAATATGAAATGGGTTTAGGTTACGTAAATTTTTACGGTTCTTCCAAAAAATTAAATCTTGATGTTAAAACAAAAATTTTTGTTCCTCTTGAAGAAATGGCGGAACTTTGGCTTGTTGATATAACCAACAGTTCAAACAAAGATAAAGTGATAGATTTTATCCCGACGGTTCCTATCTTCGGCGGCAGCAGGGCTTATGTGGAATACCACAGAGACGTTGTCCGTCTTTATAACAAAAGCGAAATAAAAAATTCCATAAAAATTCTTCCCGGTCTTGAATGGGTGGAAGGTTCTACGGATTCCAGCGATATATGCTACTTTATGAGTGCGGAAAATCAAAACGGTAAAAAGCCGAGCAGATTTTATTCCGACAGAGAAACGTTTTTAGGCCCTAACAATATGTGGCTTAAACCGGAAGCAATTTTAAATGATATTGCACCTAAAAAACAATGTTTCGGAAAAGAGGCCGTAGGAGCCGTAGAATTTAAAAAAGTAAAAATTCCTGCAGGAAAGACCGTAAGTTTTGTAGTAATAAACGGAATAGCATTTAACGGCAGCAAAGAAGCCGACAAACTGATAAAAAAATATTCTTATAAAAATGCTTTAAAGGCTTTTGATAATTTGAATAAATATTGGCAGGAAAGAGCATCAAGAGTTCAAATAACTACTGCAAATAAAGAGTTTGACAATTTATGGAACAATTGGTGGTGCTATCAGTTATCTATGAGATACTGGTTTGGAAATACTGCTCATCCGCAGACCGATTATGGTTCCGATTTTGCAGGCTGGAGAGATTTCTGGCAGGATATGATGGCTGCAACCGTTATTGACCCGCAGGGGCTTGAAGAAAGAACAATGAAAACTCTTGAGGGTATCAGACTTGAC
>CAJOOL010000286.1 GCA_905236115.1 uncultured Endomicrobiia bacterium | reverse complement strand
TAAACAGATGTAAGTATTGCGGTTTCAGAGGCGATAACGGAGTAATGAAAAGAAAAACTTTAACTCAAGCCGAAGTTGCCGAAGAAGTAAAAGCCATGATAAATGAAGGGCAGAAAAGAACGATTCTCGTATTCGGCGAATCTCCCAACTCAGATGTAGACTATATGGTTGAAACCATAAGAACGACATATTCCACCAAAACGGATAAAGGCGAAATAAGAAGAGCAAATATTAATGCCGCTCCTCTGTCGGTTGAAGAATACAGAAAACTGAAAAAAGAGGGTATCGGAACAATACAGGTATTTCAGGAAACTTACCACCACGAAACTTACAGATATATGCATCCGCAGGATACGATAAAAGGCCACTACAGATGGAGACTTTATTGTATGGACAGAGCTTATGAAGCAGGCTGCGACGATATGGGGCTGGGCGTTCTTTTCGGCCTGTATGACTGGCGGTTTGAAGTAATGGGGCTTTTGTATCATACAATACATTTGGAAAAGAAATTCAACGGAGTAGGACCACACACAATATCTTTTCCGAGAGTAACTCTTGCCAATTCCACACCGTTAAGCCAAAGTTTGAAATATAAAGTCAGCGACGAAGATTTTAAAAAACTGGTTGCAATACTGAGACTGTCCGTTCCGTATACGGGAATGATATGTACCGCCAGAGAACCGAAAGAAATAAGAGATCAAGTAATAAAAATGGGCGTATCGCAGATGGATGCCGGAACAAGAATAGGCGTAGGAGCTTATGCAAAATCCAAAACGGCCAACCAGCTGAAAGATGCGGAACAATTTACGATTAATGATGAAATATCTTTGGACGGATGTATAAAATCCATTTGCGAAACGGGTGAAATTCCGTCTTTCTGCACGGCATGCTACAGAGCAGGAAGAACCGGCGAAGAATTTATGAAATATGCAAAAACTCAGTTCATACATAATTTCTGTATGCCGAATGCTATACTTACATTTAAAGAATATATTTTGGATTGTGCTTCAAAAGAGACTGCCGACATAGGAAACAAAGTTATAGAAAAATATTTGAAACAGCTTGAGGGAACGGAATATTACGATAAAATCGTTGACGGATTAAAACAGATAGAAAACGGCAAAAGAGATGTAAGATTTTAAAAAATTTTCCAAAGCTTGTGCAGCTGAGGAAGAATTCTGACGTCTTTTAATTTTGCTGCCGCCGTTGAATAAAACTCAAAAACTTTTTTATTTATAACTTCGTTAAAACCTGACGGCTGGATAATGAATTTTATTTGATTTGATATTCCGGCCGTAAGGTTGACCGCTTTAACAAACTCTTCTTTTTCGGTGTCTTCGGTTATCACCGTTTTTATAAATGTTTTGTTTTTGCAGACATTTAAAAATTTTTTGTGCAAATTAAATAAATCTTTTTTACATGCGGATTTAAATTTTATATCCATAGCAACGACATCGCAGTAATTATAAATTTTTTTTATCATTTCCGGAAGAGTGCCGTTGGTTTCCATATAAACGGAAAATTTATTTTTAAAATATTTTGTTATCAGTTCTTTTAAAAAATCCGCATATAATAAAGGTTCCCCGCCGGTAAAAGATACGGACGGTTTGGAACCTTTTTTTAAAAAGAAAAATTTTTTATTTCTTTCATAAACATCACAAATATATTCATATAATGCCTGTGCGGTAAAATATTGTGAATCTTTGTTTACCGTTAATGCTTTTGCCGTATCGCAGTAATTACAGCGTAAATTACAGCCGGAAAAACGGACAAATATCTGCGGAAGACCTGCGTATATTCCCTCACCCTGATAAGAAAAAAAGACTTCGTTGACGGGAACGGCAGAGTATTGAAAACGACAACGACGATATTCTTCGCTTCGCTCAGGATGACACTTCGTTTTGTTGTCATTTTGTTGTTTATTGTACATTGTACATTGTGCATTATACATTGATTGCCGGGTCATTGATACCTGCCTCTTTAAAACCTTTGGCTCTTAACTTACAGGAATCACATTTTCCGCAAGGTTTATCTTTTCCGTTATAACAGCTCCACGTTCTTTCGTAAGGAACTTTCAGTTTCATCCCGAGTTTTATAATTTCGCCTTTGGAAAATTTTTCTATCGGAGCTTCTATTTCTATTCCGTTGCCGAGGGCTTTCATTACCTGCCGCATTGCTTTTAAATATTTAGGCGTGCAGTCAGGATAAGAAGAAAAATCAACGGCATTAATGCCTAAAAATATTTTTTCGGCTTTTATCGTTTCGGCATAAGAAACTGCATAAGATAAAAATATAGTATTTCTTCCGGGAACATAAGTAGACGGAACAAAACCTTTTTTTATTGTTTTATGTTCGGGAATTTTTTGACTTTTGTCAACCAAAGAACTTTTATCCCAGCCGAGAGAAATTTTTATGACGTGATAATTAAGCTTTAAATTTTTTGCAAAATTTACGGCATTGTTAACTTCTTTATTATGCCGCTGACCGTAATCAAAAATCAAGCAATGACAATCGTAACCTTTGCTTAACGCATAATACAATACGGTTGTGGAATCAAGACCGCTTGAAAATAAAACTACCGCTTTTTTCATAAACTTACCACCGCCTGCGATGTATCGCTTTCCCAAACTTCTGCCTCATAAACTTTTATATCGTCCGTTTCAAAAACTTTCATTTCATTAAAAATAAATGCCGCAATATTTTCCGCCGTAGGATTTATTTT
>CAJOOL010000285.1 GCA_905236115.1 uncultured Endomicrobiia bacterium | reverse complement strand
GAACTTACTACGGATAAAAAAGTTGATTTTCCGGCATTCGGGAAACCGACAAGACCGACATCCGCAATAAGTCTGAGCTCCAAATCTATTTCCGCAGCTTCGCCCGGTTCACCTTTTTCGGCGATTCTCGGAACAGTATGTTTCTGCGTCTTAAATGCGGAGTTTCCCCTGCCGCCTCTTCCGCCTTTTGCAGCAAGAATTTTTTGCCCGTGCTCTTTTAAATCGGCAAAAAGTTCATTATTTTTATATATCAACGTTCCTACCGGAACTTCTATAACCAAATCTTTACCGTATTTCCCGTATTTATTGGAATTTTCACCTTTATTTCCGTTTTCGGCGAAAAATTTCGGTTTATACGACAAATCCAAAAGCGTAGACTTTTTATTATCCGCAACAATAAAAACATCTCCGCCTTTTCCGCCGTTACCGCCGTCCGGACCGCCGAGAGGAACATACTTTTCTCTTCTAAAAGAAATACAGCCGTCGCCACCGCGTCCGGCTGTAATAAAAATTTTTGCTTTATCTATAAACATTTCTACCTTAACTTAGTTTACCGAAGGCTCAACATTAACAAAACATCTGTCGCCTGCTTTTCTTACAAACTTTACGATTCCTGCAGCTTTTGCAAACAGAGTGTTATCTTTACCCATTCCTACGTTCAATCCGGGATGAAACTTAGTTCCTCTCTGTCTTACAATTATTGCACCGGCCTGTGCAAGCTGGTCTCCGTATATTTTTACGCCTAATCTTTTGCCTTGTGAATCTCTTCCGTTACTGGTAGAGCCTTGTCCTTTTACATGTGCCATAATGTTTCTCTCCTAAAACTTTCTTAAGCCTTAATATCCGTTACTTCTATTTCGGTTACATACTGTCTGTGTCCCTGCATTTTCTTATAACCTTTCTTAGGTCTCTTTTTGAAAACAAGAACTTTCGGCAGTCTTTTCTGTGCAATAACTTTTGCCGTTACACTTGCACCCTCAACCGTAGGTTTACCGACTTTAACATTGTCTCCGTCGGCCACCATCAAAACCTGATCCAAAACTACTTCTTTTCCAGCTTCAGCTTCATCCAGTTTTTCAATAACAACATTCAAACCTTTTTCAACCTTATACTGTTTTCCACCGGTCATTACAATTGCATACATTTGTTTACTCCCATTGACTTGCTTCTTTATAATCTGTATAATTTACCAAAATAAATTGCAGATGTCAAGCCCCAAGCAATAAAAAAGATTTAAATTCAAATAAAACGAGGAAAAAAATGTTATTATCAAAAAGAGTTCAGGCAGTAAAACCGTCGCCCACGCTGGCGATTGATTCAAAGGCAAAATCATTAAAAGCACAGGGAATTGATATTATCAGTTTCGGAACAGGCGAACCGGATTTTGATACACCTCAAAATATTAAAAATTTTGCTATAGATGCAATAAATAAAGGTTTTACAAAATACTGCCCGGTTGCAGGAACGGTTGAACTGAAAGAAGCCGTAATAAACAAATTAAAACTGGATAACAATCTTAACTACACAAAAGAAGAAATTATCATTTCCTGCGGCGGGAAACATTCTTTATATAACCTTTTTCAAACAATATTTGACGACGGCGACGAAGTAATAATTCCTGCTCCATACTGGGTATCTTATCCCGATATGGCAATACTTGCCGGAGCAAAACCCGTTTTTATAAACACATCGGATAAAAATCATTTCAAAGTTACGGCTTCAGATATTCAAAAAGTTATAACACCCAAAACAAAAGCATTCATATTAAATTCCCCATCCAACCCGACGGGAAACACATATACGGAACAAGACCTCAAAGAAATTGCGAATGTCTGCTTAAAAAATAAAGTTTTGATAATTTCCGACGAGATGTATGAAAAACTGGTTTATGATAATTTTAAATTTTATTCCATAGCACAGATTTCCGAAGAGGTAAAGAAAAATACCGTTGTGGTTAACGGAGTTTCAAAAGCATTTGCAATGACCGGCTGGAGAATAGGCTATACTGCAGGTCCTGCCGAAATAATAAAAGCCATGACGAAAATCCAAAGCCAGTCAACATCGTGTCCGACGTCAATTTCT
The DNA here is from genome assembly GCA_905236115.1 of uncultured Endomicrobiia bacterium. GTDB lineage: Bacteria > Elusimicrobiota > Endomicrobiia > Endomicrobiales > Endomicrobiaceae > Ruminimicrobiellum. The sequence goes on along the minus strand of CAJOOL010000285.1, from coordinate 1,793 downwards.
TTAAAAGCGGCAACGGAAGCCTTAAACGGACCGAAAGAAGCATTGGAAGTTATGAGAAAAGAATTTGAAAAAAGAAGAAATTATATCGTTGAAAGATTAAATAAAATCAAAGGTATCACCTGCTTAAAACCAGAGGGAGCATTTTATGTTTTTCCCAATATTTCGGGACTTTTGAACAAATCTTATAACGGAAAAATGATAAATACCGATACGGAATTTGTTGAGTATCTTCTTGACAACGCACGCATTGCCGTTGTGCCGGGGTCGGCTTTCGGAGCAAGCGGATATATGAGACTTTCCTATGCAACATCTATGGAAAATATTGTTGAAGGACTGAACAGATTGGAAAAAGCAATAGAGATATTATAATTTATAATTTATAATTTTTAACCTGTAATTAGAATAAAACAAGAGGCAACTAAAATTTCTTACCTCTTGTTTTATTGTTTTTACTAAACTTTAAAACGGATATTCCACAAAAGTTGAACCAGTTGTTATATTATACCATAATTGTAACCAAGTTTTTCCGTTTCCTCTTAAATCCATAGGTTTTGGTGTTTCAGAAGCAAAACGAACTTTCGGATTCCAAGAAGCAATTGTTCCCGTATCAAAACAAGTAAAATATTTATTTCCTCGAACATCGATGTTTATTTCAGGCATATAACTCGTAATATTTAAATGTTGATAAAAATAACCATGCTCACTATAATAAGCTTTTTGGGCTGATAATGTTGTTCCTAATAATGCATATCCTTCTGCCATTTTTGATTTGTCCACATAACCTCTATAAATCGGCACAGAAATTACCGACAAAATAATAACAATTGCAATTACGATAACCAACTCAACTAAAGTAAAACCTTTACTTCTTCTTTTAATTTTTTCTTTCATTTTACTACCTCCAAAATTTTATTTTTTGTTTTTGGAAGTCGTAAAAAGTTTCTCCTAAAAAAACAACGGCTGTATTATTTCGTGGAGAAGCAACTACACTACGTAAAACAGCCGCGATTCTTGAAGCGTAAATAAATTACGCACAAGAATACTTGGAACAAACAACTGAGGTAATTAGTCTCAGTTATATATTCCTAAACGAACTGTTTTCGGATTGCTTCTCCTTTTGCTTTTTGCAAAAGAGATCCTTTTCGGATTCCAAAAACATTTAATATTGAGTTTATGTTTTAATTATACCTTATAAATTTATTTTTATCAAGAAAAAAATTTAGTATAATATCACTATTATATTTTAAAGATAAAAAAATGGCAAAAACAAAAGAAAAGTTATTGGAAATTCTTAAAAACGGCAAAGGAAAATTTGTCTCAGGGCAAAGTATTGCCGAAGAAGTGAAAATTTCGCGGACTGCCGTGTGGAAAGCCGTAAATTCTTTAAAAGACGACGGCTATAAAATAGAATCCGTTCAAAATAACGGATATAAATTATCTTCGGAAAATGATGTTCTTTCGGAAACAGAAATAAAAAAATTTCTTTTGCCGGAATATAAAAATTTTGACATAAAAATTTTTAAAACCATAGATTCCACAAATAACTATGCAAAAAAACTCATTGCGGGAAATAATTTTGATAACGGCACAATAATAATTGCAAACGAACAGACAGGCGGAAGAGGAAGATTCGGACGAACATTTTTTTCCCCGGCAAATACCGGAATATATCTGACTGCAATATTGAAAACATCTTTTAAATTAAATGATATATCTTTGATGACAATAATTTCGGCACTGGCGGTATGCAGAGCATTAAAAAAACTAACAAGTTTAAAACCTCAGATAAAATG
>CAJOOL010000284.1 GCA_905236115.1 uncultured Endomicrobiia bacterium | reverse complement strand
GAACATGGTCGCCCTAAAAATCTCTGCTCAACTGATTTTTACTCTGAAAATTTCTGCGTTCATAGGCGGTTTACGGTTTGTTTCAAAAAATATTTCCTCAAACCAATAGACTAAAATAACAAAAATTGCAAAGCAATTTTTACAATAAACTTGTCAGCTGATCAGCTCCTCAGCTTATCAGCTAAATAATAAAAGTAAAGGAGAAAATTTATGAAAAAACTAAAACAGATGTATAGATGTATTGAAGAATTGAAGTATGGAAACGACAAAACGACGAGATGCCCGACAAAGACACTCGGGCATGACAAGCAGAGTGGTTTCACATTGGTTGAGTTGGTTATCGTAATCGCCATCGTTATTATTTTGTCGGTAATTTCCGTGCCAATTTATAGGGGATACGTGGATAAATCAAAAATGGCTGAAGGGTATGCTTTACTGGGAAGTATCCTTTCTGCTCAGAAAGCCTATTATAGTGAATATGGTAATTTTTTGAGACGTCAAGAAAGTTCTGCCAAATCCTCTTCTGGTTATGAAACGCCTTATGAAACTGTTTTGGGTATTGATGCAAGGGGTAATAAATATTTTTCTCTATTTGTTGTTGGTTATAATGGTAGTGATGGTCAAGAAAAAAAGTATTTTGATGCCAGAGCAATGGATGCTGAAGGATATTGGCTTATGATACAATGTAATATTACTAAAGGAAGCAGATACTTTTACCCATACAGAGGAAGATGGGCAGATGTAAGTGATTGGCTGAATTAATACACACTTACTTCATTTAATAGTTTTAACATTATTATATTTATTATAAATAAATTTATACAGTAAAACTTTTTTACTCAAGCAGGGCTGCGACATAGTGGCAGTCCTTAAAAAAAAGAGGCGGGCGGGAATTAAATTCTTCATCCGCCTCTAAATATTCAACTAATAAAAATTATTGACTTTTTTTATTTTTAAATTATACTATATAACAACTTCTGAAAGGGACACTACTCCTAAAAGTGTTTACTCTTCAGAAGCTTTATTTTTGTCCAAATCATAAAAAAGATTACAGTAGCTAAAGAAAAACTATTATGCCCATCCGGAATTGAACCGGAATCATCGGTTCCGGAAACCGACGCTCTATCCGATTAAGCTATGGGCACAATAAAATGTTCTGTGTATAATTTCCTTAATATAGTCCGACTTCGTATAGTATAGAATATTATTAATTATTTTTAAAGTTTTTTCTTTCTCTCCCGACATATAACAGGCTTCCGCCAAAAGAAAATCAATCGCTTCAACATTCTTATTTTTGCTCTTATATTTATAATACAGCATTAATTTTTTTGCATTTTCATAATCGCCCGCCAACAATAAAATTTCTCCCAGTTTACAATATATTTCCGTATCAACATCTTTTTTATAAACATAAGGTTCCAATTCTTTTTTGGCTGAAACAAAATCATTTTTGTTCTTGTAAATATCTGCAAGAATCAATGCCGCAGTTTTGTTTTCTTCCCGTATATCTTTTAGAATACTTATTGCTTTTTCAGAATTTCCGGTTTCTTTATATGAAACCGCCGTATCTATATAAACCTGAACCGGAAGATTTTTTCTTAAATTAATTGCTTTACAATAATACAGCAATGCCGTTTTATAATTTTCCTGACGCTTGTAAATATTTCCCAAATTTACGGCGGCGGTAACGTGGTTGTTATCCAGTTCAATAACCTGTTTAAATTTTGTTACCGCCAGTTCATATAAACTGTTGTCAAAATAAATTTCACCCATAAGCATTTTAATATCAATTTTATTCGGATAAATATATTCCGCTTCCTGTGCAGCTTCCACGGCATATTCGTTTTTTTTGTTATTCTTATAAGCTCTTGCCAAATTGTAATAAACGAAATATTTATACTTTTTTGACAGATTAAATTTCAGTAAATATTTTGAAACAAGAATTACTTTATCATAATTATTTATATTAACATAGTAATTAAAAAGTTGTTTTGTTTTCTTCAGTTTCTTTCTTTTATTTTGTTCCTGCAGGATATTTTCTATAAGAATTTTTTCGCTTATGTTTTCTTTATGTACACAGAAAATATTTTGATTAAAAAAAAGCGGTAATAAAAGACAGAAAAAAACAAGAAATATTTTATTAATTTTTCGGCAAAACATTTTGTTCTTTCCTTATAAGTTCATTGGTTTTCAGTCTGTCATTATTATTTAAATTAAGAAGAATTTTATAATAATATAAACTTTTTTGCATATCGCCGAGTTTGTCGTAACAAACAACCAGCTTTGTATAAACATCATTATCAAAGTCCGTAATCTGCAGCAAAAATTCCACAGCTTTATCATATTTTTTTTCATGCATATTAACGATGGATAAAACATATTTGTTATACGGATTTTTATGTTTTGTCACTTCGTAAATTTCTCTTGCTTTTGCCGCCCCCTGCTTGAACTTTCCGTATTTCAATAAATTATAAGAATATAAATTCGCCATTACGATTTCATAATTAGGCATTTCTTTATCTATTGTACCGAAATAGGTAATTTCGTTTTCAAAAACTTTTTGATAATTCAACGTCATATATGCAGATACTGCCGTAAGAACCGCCAAAACAATACAAACAAAATTTTTATTAAAATATTTTTGAAGAAAAGACACAAAAGGAATAAGCATAAAAATTAAAGGAATGTAAACTCTTGACCCCTGAAAAAACATCTGACCGGCAATAAGAGCCGTTGTCATCATTACTGCAGGAAAAATGAAATATAAAAGTTTTTCTTTTAATTTTAAGTTGGAAAAATAAACGAAGATAAAACTTAATATAACGGAAATTATCCCCAAAACAAAACTTGCGGTAAAAAAATATTTCGTAAAATGGATATTAAATAAATACGCCGAGGAATAATAGTCAAATATTATTTTTAAATTATCTCTTAATACGGCAAAATGCTGCGACGGTTTAAAAACATTATAAGAAAAACTTTTATACAAAATTAAAAAAGCCGTTACCATTACAAAATAAGTAAAAAGAATAATCAAAAATCTTTTATTTATTACTTTTTTCTTCCAATCTTTCAATCTTTCAATCTTCAAACTTTCCAAAACATATACTAAAGGGAAAATTACCGAAATCTCTTTTGTAAAAAGTGCAAAAGCAAAAGATATAAAATGAAACACCAAAAATATTTTTTTATCTTTCTTTAAATATTCAAACAAAAATATCAAAGATAAAAGAAAAAACAAACACAACATCAAATCGTTTCTGCCGGGAATCCATGCAGCGGAAAAAACATTTACCGGGTGTGAAACAAAAAAAAGCACCGCTAAAAAAGAAACTGCTCTTGGAAAAAAATATCTTCTTAAAAATATAAATAACAGCATACCGCATACACCGTGCAGCAGCACATTTACCGAATGCATCACTGCAGGCGACTTATTGATACTGTTATCAATCATAAAAGACAGAGTTAACAGAGGTCTGTAGTAAGTTTTGATTGTATCGTCAAGAAAGGCGTTTTTTATAAAAACATCTTTAAGCGTATATTTGTCAAAAGTAAGACGGATAAAACTGTCGTCATCCATACCGCTGATATTATAGCTCAATGTTGAGCGGTAAAGTATTATTGAAAAAATCAAAACCGCAAAACACAGAAACCAAACAAGAAGTTTGGAATTTTTTAAATCGTTAATATCATTTTGTATTTTTTTCATAAGTTTTTTGAATAATTAACTTTTTTATTCTTTGAATATTTTTTTTACCCTCAACAAATCCCGCATCAATACATTCCAAAGCCTTGTTCAGCTCTATGGCGGAAACATCGCTTACTTTAGGTGCTATTATGATATCGGACATATTTAAATTTATTCTGTCGCTTTGCTGACCTTGAATATATATTGTTTGAAACAGGGAAGAAAAAACATTTTTATATGAATTTCTTGTAATGTCGGCACTGACTGCAACCGTAATCACAATATCAGGATTAAACAGCTTTGCTACCGATACGGGAATATTTTCCACCAGTCCGCCGTCTACAAGATAACGCTGTCTGTAAGATACCGGAGCAAACAATCCGGGGATAGTGGCACTGGCACGTGCCGCGGGTGCGACAGGACCTTCTTTAAAAATAATTTTTTCGCCGGTTTTAATATCGGTCGCCACACAGGCAAAAGGAATTTTTAACTGAAAGAAATATTTATCGCCGATTGTTTTAGAGATATATTTTTCCATTTTTTCGGTGGAAAGAAGTTTTTCCGACAGCACCATTTTTACAAGAGAAGTTGCACCCAAATTGCTTATATCCGTCCATTTGATTTTTTCGGCTATTTTTTCTATTTCTTCTATTTCAACACCGGAACAATAAAGGGAACCTACCAAAGCCCCCATACTTGTGCCGACCACCATATCTACGGGAATATTTGCTTCCCTTAACGCCTTTAAAACGCCCACATGGGCAAAGCCTCTTGCACCGCCTCCGCCGAGAACCAAAATAATTTTAGGTCTTTGAGTATCGGGAAGCTGAACGGTTTTGTTATACAAATAATCCTGTAAAAATTTTTCCTGCTCAAAACAGAAAGCTAAGCCGGTAAATGATGCTACCGCCAATATGCTAATGATAAAAATTATTAGTTTCCTGTTCATTAAACTTTTCAACTCTTCAACCTTTCAACAGTAGTTGCTAATCTTCTACTTTTCTAATTCCCTATTCTTCCAAAAAATTGCCTTTGGCAATTTTTTATTGTTTCCCTATCGCCAGACCGAGCTCTACCAAACTTTTAATATAGTTGAATTTTATATCAATATTCAAAAGTTCCTGTTCCATATTTTGAGTTTTTGAATTTTTTATTTTTGAAACTTTTTCATACCAAAACTCATATTCCTTAAATGCTTTTCTTACTTCCAATTTAATTTTTTCTTCAATTTGCGATCTTTCAATGGCGGATTTTCTGGCTTTAATTTTATTTTGTTTCAGTCTTGAAAACATCGCCCCGCCGTCAAATATCGGCCAATTGAGATTTAACGATACATACCAGTCCTTTTCTTTCTGGTCGGTATCATCGCCCAAATAATCGTAAGCCGCTCCGAACATTAACGTAGGAAATTTTTCCATATTTATTAAATTTACGGCAATGCTGTCCATCGTTTCCTGATACTGTGTGGTTTTTATTTCCGGACGGAACTGATACGCCCACAGTATGCACTGCTGCAAATTCAAATCCAAATCTTTTATTTCAAATTCCCCGTCAAGCTCTATAACCGTATCCAGCTCCAGCCCTATCAAAGCCAAAAAATCCAAAATATCCAGTTCGTATCGGTGCTGCATAATTTCCATACGGTTTTGTAAAACGGAATTTTTATTTTTTTTCAAATATTTCTTGAAAACATTTATCTTTTCTTTTGCAGCCAAATTTTTATAAAAATTTATTCTGACATTTCCTATAACTTCATTTCTTTTTATATCGGAATAATTTTGAGTTTTTTCGTAATTGAGTTTTGCCAGTTTATTGGCAGCTTTGGTTCTTCCGCCGTTATAAATATTCTGCCATAAAGAAAGTTTAGTGGAATAAAAATATTCTCTGTTTCCTTCCGGCAGTAAAATTATTGCAGGCAGAGAATGATAATTTATGTTGGTTGCAACATCGTTGCTGAACCTTGAAATATTAAAATTAAAATCAAGCGTAGGAAAATACAAAGATTTTGCTTCCTTTACTCTCTGCTCCGCCAGAATAGAAGATTCTTTGTTTATCAAAATATCATGGTTAATACTTGAAGCAAGCCGTATACATTCATCCAAAGTCAAAATTCTTTCTACTTTCTGCCCGGCAGCCGCAGCAGCAAAAATATTTTCTGCAGAACAAATTAAAAATGCAATCAGCAATAAACTTAATATTTTCTTCATTCTTTTTCCCTTTAATCTTCCAATATTCTAAAATTTGCCTTTGGAAATTTTCTTCAGTTCTTCAATCTGTTTTAATACCGATTTTTTGGAAGTGCCGCCGTAGGAAGTTTTGGCATTGACTATATTTTTTACGTCAATATATTTATACAAATCTTTTTCTATGTCTTGTGAAAATTTTTTGTATTCTTCTATGGAAAGTTTGTCCAAGGTTTTATTGTTATCAATACAGTAATGAACTATTTTCTGCACTATGCCGTGTGCCGTTCTGAAAGGTATATTTTTGCGTGCAAGATAATCAGCAATTTCTGTCGCCTGCAAAAATCCTTTTTCGGTGCTTTTTAAAGTTCTGTCTTTTTTAAAAGTAAGCGATGCCATAATATCGGTAATAACTTCCAAACAAAGTTTTACGGTATCTGTTGCATCAAATACAGGCGGCTTATCTTCCTGTAAATCTCTGTTATATGCTATAGGCAGACCTTTCATTATGGTAAGCATTGCGGTTAAATCGCCGAACACTCTTCCCGCTTTTCCTCTGATAACTTCAGCCGTATCCGGGTTTCTTTTCTGCGGCATAATGGATGAGCCTGAAGTAAACATATCGTCTATGTGAATAAAATTAAATTCTACCGACGACCAAGTAATAATTTCTTCCGCAAGTTTGGATAAATGAACGGAAATTAAAGATAAATCAAAAATAAATTCCGCACAGAAATCTCTGTCGCTTACACCGTCAAGGGAGTTTTCGCACGGTCTGAAAAACTCCAACAGTTTAGCCGTGTAATTTCTGTCAATTTTAAAAGATGTTCCCGCAAGTGCGGCACTGCCCAATGGCATAACATTTGTTCTTTTTAAGCAGTCTATAATTCTTTCTTTGTCGCGTTGTATCATCCAAGCGTAGGCAAGCAAATGATGTGAAGCAATTATCGGCTGGGCAGGCTGAAGATGTGTATATCCCGGCATAATAACG
>CAJOOL010000283.1 GCA_905236115.1 uncultured Endomicrobiia bacterium | reverse complement strand
TATAGATGAGTTTTCTATGGAAGAAATTTATAATATAATCTGGCAGATTAAGGATGATGAAATAAAAACAAAATAAAATTTTTAAAATCAAATTAAAATGTCATGTATCAGAACATTTAAAAGAAACTAAAGAAGCTGAAATAAAATTAAAAACTTTATCAGGCAAAAATCTTAAAAACAAAATATTAAATATAAATGCCCAAATTAATATATTCAAAGAAATAAAATTGTAAGTAATAAAGCCGTTAAAAAAGTATATCCAATGGCTTTTTCCGAGGATAATATTATGCGATTGCAGATGAAATTTTTGACACAGAATAAAACTGTTTTCTTAAAAACTTTACTAACATAATACAAATATGATAAAATCCTTATAAAAATCAAAGCAATTAGGTGTAAATTTTTTGATACAAGAGGTTTACTGCTGTTTTAAGGAAAGAAAATGAATTTAGAAATAGAAAATTTTGGAAAGATAAAAAAAGCCAGTATTAATCTTGAAGGACTTACTGTTATTACAGGAGAAAATGATACGGGTAAGAGCACCGTAGGCAAAATCCTGTTTTGGATTATAAATGGAATTAATACATATCCCAATGAAATTAAAGAAATTTTACGACCTATATATGAAATAAATCTTTCCAATACATTATCATACTTAGCCAGAAAGAATTATCAGCTTCCCAAAGAATTGGAAAAATTTGCGGATAATTCTCTATCAAAAAAGATAGATTTTTTTAGCTTCTCGGAAATTAATCAAGCAATAGAAAATACTATAACTTTTATAGGAGAAAAAAATCTTACACAGGATATTGTTGTAAAAAAATATTTTGATGATTTAAAAAAAATTATAAACATTGATGACTATGGAAAATTAACATTAACTTTATTTATAAACGGTAAAGAAATTTTTAAAGAAAATTTAAATAATTCCGTGGATAAAGAGACTGTTGCCAAAATAAAACTCTCTTTAATAAATGAAAATATTTTTTCTTTAGACATAAAAAATGATAAATTTCAAGATATATTTTTTGATAAAGAAAAAAGCAGAATATTATGGAATAATGTGGATTTTATAGAGACACCGTTAATGGTTGATGGTGTTAATAAGCAATCCGGTAAGATATGGGAAAGAAAATTTTTTAAAAAATATAAAGATAAAATCGTTAATATAAAAGAGAATACGGGTTTTAATATAATCAAGGATTTGCTGGATGCTGATATTGTTATTGATGATGATGGAAAACTTTTATTTAAAAAAAGTATTAATTCAAAAGAATTAGATATGTTAAATATAGCAACCGGTGCAAAATCTTTTGTTATTTTGGATATATTAAAAAAACTTGGTAATTTTGAAACGAATTCTATTACCGTATTTGATGAACCTGAAAATCATTTACATCCGGCATGGCAGATAAAATACGCAGAACTTTTAATTAATTTTATAAAAAATGGTGCGAATATTGTCTTAACTACACATAGTCCGTATATGGTTCAGGCATTGAAATATTATATTGATAAAGAAAATTTAAATAAAGATAAATTTAGGTTTTTATTGTCAGAAAAGATTGAAAATAACCGGGCAAATTTAAATGATGTTACGGATGAGCTTTATAAAATTTTTGATGTTTTGGAAAAACCTTTATTTGATGTAACACCGGAAGAATAATTATGTTGAATAAATTAAAAGAAAATATAAACAGAGAATATTCTGAGCATATAAATAAAAGTATATGTAATTTAGGTTGTGATAAAGAAAGAAATTTAAACAGTAAATATAATTGCAGCAATCCTGATAATATTTATGAAGAATTTAAATTAAAAATTTATACGGATATTGAAGAGATAAAACATAAAAGTTTTGCAAAAGAAACTGTTAAAATCTGTGACGGTGTTAAAATAAATGAGAGGAGTATTTTGTTTATTGAAATTACAACTCCTTTTATAAAAACAACAAATAAAGAAGTATCACAGAAAGAAAAGTATAAAAAAATAAAAGATGAATTTATAAATAAAATAAACGGAACAAAAAATATATTATCTCATTTAATAGAAAAATATAATATAAACTTTTCATTGGATAATATAAAAATAAAATTTAGACCAATTTTTAAGCCTAATCCAAAATACACTTTGGGACAAGAGAGCTATAATATATTTCATATGTCTCTT
>CAJOOL010000282.1 GCA_905236115.1 uncultured Endomicrobiia bacterium | reverse complement strand
CTGCAGCCCGCCAAAACTGCAAGTGCCAAAAACAAACAAAATGATTTCAATAAATTCATATTTCCTCTTTCTGAGAAAAAGTCCTGCATAATAAACACGCCACAGAGTATACAAAAAAATAAGAATAAAATCAAAGAAATATATCCAAATCAAATATTTCTGCACGATTTGTTTCCGTATCAAGCAAAGCAACAGTGCTTCTTCCGTAACGCCTGCCGGCAGTCTCCCCCGGATTTATAATCATTCCGTTACAAGTTTTAAGTATCGCAGGTCTGTGAGTATGCCCGCAGATAATATAATCATACTTTTTGTTCGGCGTATACAAACTATGCGTCAAAAGAAACGTTTTATTATCCAGAACAAATTCATAAGGCGGTTCATAAATATTCCCGAACGGTTCTATAATTTTTTTAAATTCATAAATATCAAAATCATTGTTTCCGAAAACCGCCAGGAAAGGACATTTCAGTTTTTCAAAATATTTTGCACTTTTCGGATAAGAAAAATCCCCGGCATGCAGAACAAATTCCGCACATCGGAGATTGAAAAATTCTATAGCTTTTAATATTCTGTCGGTATTATTATGCGTATCGGATAAAATACCTATGTTCATTTAGTCTGCCGAAACGACATCTTTTATTTCAGGTAGCTCTTCCATTATGGCTTTTTTTATCCCCATTTGCAATGTCATCGTTGCCATAGGACAACCGCTGCAGTGCCCGACCAGCTTAACTTTTACTATATTATCAGGCGTAACATCAACCAACTCTACGTTCCCTCCGTCCGCCAAAAGCGACGGTCTTACTTTGTTTAATACAGCTTCAACTTTTTCTCTCATTTTTATTCCTCTTTACTTCATAGTTTATTGTACATTATAAATTATAAATTGTAAATTCAAAATTTGCTTCGCAAATTTTACTCGCGCCCAAGAGGAGTTGAACCTCTAACCTTTTGATTCGTAGTCAAACGCTCTATCCAATTGAGCTATGGGCGCAGACCGACAAACTTTAAAAAACTAAAATAAGAACATTATTTTAAATGATTTATTAAAATTTGTCAAGAAAATTTTAGCTTATAACCGCTTTTTCAGCTGTATTATCCTTTAGGCATAATAAAATAAGCTATAAGATACAGCAGTCCTACAGGAAAAAAGCCCGTTATTAAAAACAAAAATATAATAATCAGCCTTACCAAGGTTTTGTCCCAGCCCAAATATGCAGCCAGCCCCGAACAAATACCGCACAATATTTTATCATGCGTCAATCTTTTTAATTCTCTTGCCATAAATTTATTCTCCAATTACTCAATTGTAAATTATAATTTATTGTTTCCCGTCTCTCTCTCTTATCTGCCCCCTTCTTATTTTACCGCTTATTGTTTTAGGCAGTTCATCCACAAATTCCACAACACGCGGATATTTATAAGGTGCGGTAACTTTCTTTACATGATTTTGAAGTTCTTTCACCAGACCGTCGCTCGGCGTAAAGCCTTTGGTCAAAACAACGGTAGCCTTAACAATCTGCCCTCTGTCCGGATCGGGAACGGCAGTTATTGCACATTCCAAAACGGCAGGATGTTCCAATAAAGCACTTTCTACTTCAAAAGGCCCTATTCTGTATCCCGAACTTTTTATTACATCGTCGGCACGGCCGATAAACCAAAAATATCCGTCTTCATCTTTATAAGCAGTATCTCCAGTAAAATAAAGACCGTCATGCCAAACTTCTTTGGTTCTTTCCGGGTCTTTATAATATCCTTTAAAAAGTCCCGCAGGTTTTTTGCCGTTATGCAGACGAACAACAATCTGTCCCACTTCACCGATTTCACAGGATTTATATTCTTCATCCACTATATCCACGTCAAAACACGGTGCAGGCTTTCCTATTGAACCGGGCTTCGGCTGCATCATAGGGAAATTTCCTATCACGGATACCAGCTCCGTCTGCCCGTAAGATTCCATCAGTCTTATTCCTGTTATCTCTTTCCAATTATTGTACATTTCTGCATCCAGCGGTTCGCCGGCTATAGCACAATATTTTAAAGAAGACAAATCATAGCTTTTTATATCTTCCTTTATCAAGTATCTGTATATCGTCGGAGGTGCACAGAAAGACGTTACTTTATGTTTGGCCAGCATTTCCAAAATATCTTTCGGCGTAAACTTATCAAAATCATAAACAAAAACACAACATCCCGTTATCCACTGAGCATATATTTTACCCCAGGCCGCCTTAGCCCAGCCGGTATCCGCAACGGTTATATGCAGTCCGTCCGGCTGTAAGTTCTGCCATTGTCCGACAATCAAAAGCCCCAGAGGATAAGTAAAATCATGCGTTACCATTTTAGGCATTCCCGTAGTTCCGGAAGTAAAATACATCATCATATCATCGTCGTTTGCCGTCGCTTCGGCACCTGCAGGTCTTTCAAAAATTTCACTTTCATTTTCAATTTCTTTTGTAAAGTCATACCAGCCGTCAAGCTTCTTCCTGGTATCAACGGATACTTTATATTTCAGCGAGGGAGATTTTTTTTGGGAAGCATCTATTGTTTCCGGCAATCCGTGTGCATCCACACAAACTATCATTTTGATATTTGCCGCATTACATCTGTAGACAATATCTTTTTCGGTCAGCAAATGCGTTGCGGGAATTACCAATGCACCGATTTTATGCAGAGCAACTACAGAAAACCAAAATTCAAATCTTCTCTTTAAAATCAGCATTACCGCATCGCCTTTTTTTATGCCGATTCTTTTAAAAAAGTTTGCGGCCTTATTGGAATATTTTTTTATTTGTTCAAAGGTAAAAGTTTTTTCCAATCCTTTATCGTCGCACCATACCAATGCTTTTTTGCCGGGCTCCTGTTTAGCCCATTCGTCAACAATATCAAACCCGAAATT
>CAJOOL010000281.1 GCA_905236115.1 uncultured Endomicrobiia bacterium | reverse complement strand
ATAAGTTTTGGTCTGTGCCTATATTCCTTTGTGTAATGTTTTTAATTTTCTGGTTTACGTTTACATGTTCGAAACCTGTAGTAAGTTGGTTTGAAGCCGCAATAGAATGGCTGTCAAATTTTGCTTCAGGAATAATTCCCGAAGGAATGTTCCAATCGTTAATTGTTGACGGTATCATCGGAGGAGTCGGCGGAGTTTTGGGCTTTTTCCCGCTTATTATATTTATGTTTTTTGCGATTGCATTTTTTGAAGATACGGGTTATATGGCAAGAGCAGTATTTATTATGGACAAACTTATGAGAAAGTTCGGTATGCACGGTAAATCGTTTGCATCTTTGCTTATTGCAACCAACGGTTGTGCAGTTCCTGCAATGATGTCAACGAGAACAATAGATAATCCGAAAGACAGAATTACCACGCTTCTTGTTACGCCGTTTATGATATGCGGTGCGAAACTTCCTATATTTGCACTCTTTATAGCGGCATTTTTCAGTAAAAGTTCTTCTCAGGCAACATTTACAATGTTTGCATTTTATCTGTTAAGTATTATTTTAGCTTTGTTCTCGGGATGGGTATTTAAGAAAACTTTGTTCAAAAGTGAACCGGGATATTTTGTTATGGAACTTCCTCCTTACAGAGTACCTACATTGAAAAGTTTATTTCTTAAAATGTGGGAAAGAGGCTGGATGTATCTTAAAAAAGCAGGAACAATTATATTGTTTATGTCCGTAATTATTTGGGCAGGTATGACGTTCCCGAAAGTTGATGAAGATATGCTTGCCAAACAGAATCTTTCCGAAAATGAAATAGCTTCAGTTCAGATAGAGCAGAGCTATATAGGTAAACTCGGGAACTTTATTGAACCTGTTTTAAGACCTATAGGATTTAACGGTAAGATGGGGGTAGCTTTGATAGCAGGTGTTGCAGCAAAAGAAGTGGTAGTAAGTACTTTGGGAACGATATATTCTATGGGTGAAACAGATACGGACGACGACGAAGCAGTTAATTCGTTAGCGGAGAAAATTGCTGCAGATTCGAACTGGAGCCCGTTAAAATCTGTAGCATTTTTGATGTTCTGTTTAATTTATATTCCTTGTATAGTGGCTATGACGGTATTCTACAGAGAGGCAGGTTCAAGGCTTAAATGGCTGTTGGTACTGTTTATATGGACAACGGCTTTAGGATATTTGCTGTCGTTGATAGTGTACCAAGGCGGAAGGTTGTTAGGCTTTTAGGAGGGCTTATGGAAACAATATTCGTATTGCTAATCGTGGCACTGTGTGTATTCGTTCTTATAAAAAAAATTTACAAACAGGTAAAAAGCGGTAAATGCGATTGCGGCTGCGGTTGCGATAACAAGTGTGGGAGCTGTTCCAAAAGCGAAACTTGCACAACACAACTTATGAGAAAAAAATAACAAAATAAAAAAAGTTTCTGTTTCTTGATTAATTTTTAAAAATTTTATAGAATTCGGCTGTTTAAATAAATTAATTCGGCAAAGAGGCTTTTAGATTAAAATCTTTAAGCCTCTTTTTGTTAGTGAACAAATAATAAATAAAAATGTCGGTAAAAATAAAAAAACCGCTATAATGCGGTAAGGAGAGGTAACAAAATGAAGAAGTTGGCAGTAATGCTGTTTTTAGCATCAGCAGTAACATTGGGGGTATCAAGCTCCTATGCAGCAGAAAATTTTTTGGACGGGTTAAAAATCGGCGGAGGAATTACGTTAAATCTGCAAAACTTGCAGAACGCCAATCAGGCGGTAGATGACGACGGTAATCCTATAGAAGAAAATAAAACCCCGACGGTAGGACAGTATTCGGTAGATTTGACTGTTGAGAAAAATTTTGATGAAAATAACACCGCATTTATTCATTTGGAAACGGGTAAAGGCGATATCGGACATTATTTAAATTCCATAGCAAGCGTAAACAGAGATGCAGATAACAGCGGAGTTGTTTCCGTAACCGAAGCATGGTTTAAACATAATTTTACGGATAAGTTCGCATTAAGTGCAGGTATTCTGGATGCAACAACGGCTTTAGACGATAATGCTTATGCAAATGACGAGACGGCTCAGTTTATCGGAGCAATGTTTAGAAATGCGGCAAATATAAATTTTGCGGATAATGCTTTCGGTGTAAAGGCAGCTTACGAAACCGATTTTGCGGATGTGTCGGTTCAATATATTGATGCAAGCGACAGTCAGGATATTACAAAGAACGGTTTCGCTTCCGCACAGGTTAATTTCAAACCTGCTTTGATAGATAAAATGGACGGCAACTACAGAATTTACGGCTGGACAAATACAAACGATTATGTAAAACTTGACGGAACAGGCAACGGAAAAGAAAAAAATTACGGTTTTGGTCTCAGCTTGGATCAGCAGCTTTCCGATATTATCGGTGTGTTCGGCAGATACAGCTGGAGCAGAGGCGATATTGATAACGGTGTTGCTGCAAATCATGTTTGGAGTGCAGGTTTACAGGCAAATGTTAAAGGTATCGGTGCTGAAGATGTGGTAGCAATTGCTTACGGACAGATACTTCCTTCCGACGAAGTAAAAGATAATGTAACTCCTAACGCAAAATCGGAAAATCATTTTGAAGTTTATTACAGCTGGAACATTGCCGAATATTTGTCAATCAGCCCGGATTTCCAGATGGTAGAAAATCCTTACTATAACAGTGATGCGGATACCGCTTACGTAGGAACGGTAAGAATGCAAATTTCATTTTAATTGCAGATAATTGTTATATCTTTCCCGCATAGTTACGGCGTAGCTTAGTTTTCCGATAAGCCACGCCGTAATATTTTTATTTTATGTTATTTATATTCTTCATAAAAACTTGAACCACTTGTTATATTGTATTCCAACTGAAAATATTTCATGTTATCAGTTACCAATTCTTTTAGAGATTGTATTGGTTAAATACATATGCGACATTTTATAATTTAAATTAATAAATTGTAAAGGACTTAACAGGTCTAAAGAAAAATGAGGT
>CAJOOL010000280.1 GCA_905236115.1 uncultured Endomicrobiia bacterium | reverse complement strand
TAAATTCGTTGGAACTTCTCGCGATAAATTGCCCATTATCCCTGCGAAGTTCCGCCTCTTTATAGGCAAAATCTGCTCTCAATCTTTGCTCTTTCATAATTAATCAGCGTTTCCTTTATGTAAAAATCAGCTATAACTCCGCACCGAAATTTTTTAAATCGGTTTTCAATTTTTCAATACCTTTAAAAATATGTGCATTCATTCCTGCCGTTTTAGCGGCCGCAATGTTTTGTTCCACATCGTCGGTAAAAAATATATTTTCGGGTTCGGTTTTATGGAAATTTATAACCTGTTTATAAATTTCATTTTCGGGTTTTCTGACATTCATTAAATACGACAAATGAAGTTTCTTAAAACATTTATCAAAAAAATCTTTGTTTAATTTATACAGGTATTCAAAATGAAGCTCGTTTGTATTGGAAAGAAGTGCGACATAATTTTTTTGCGAAAGTTCTTTTATCAGCTCCATTATATTTTTATCGGCAGTAAAAATTTCATTCCATATTTTGGAAAACTTTTCAAAAGAAAGATTTTGAAGTTTAAATATTTCTGCCGCATTTTTATAAAAATCAAGCGACGAGATTTGTCCGCGTTCATACTTAAAAGTACTTTCATAAATGTTTGTAATATCGGGATTTTTATAATCGGAATAACTTAAAAGTTCTTTTGCCATTTTTTCAACATCATAATCAAAAACAACTTTTCCCAAATCAAAAATAATAATCTTTTCGGACATAAAAACCTCGTGTGTGTTACTTAATAAACTTATTTTTCATCATATCCGCAGTTAAAGCTCTGCTTCTTTTTATCATAGCCATTGCCTGATTATAAAATTGGTCGTAACTTGCTTTTTTCTGAGCGACTTTTTCTTTTATGGCTTTTACAGCAACTGCTGCTGCAACCTGCGGATAAACTTTCCAGTCGTCCATTGTAGGCAAAATCTGTGTAGGTTTTATTTTGTTTGCAGGGATACAAGCTGCCAGTTCCGTGGCCGCCGTAATACACATATTGTCGGTTATTGTTGTGGCTCTTGCATCAAGCGTACCTCTGAAAACTCCCGGAAAACCTAAAGAATTGTTTACCTGATTTTCAAAATCGCTTCTGCCTGTGGCAACCACCGCCGCACCTGCTTCTTTGGCATCCCAAGGCCAAATTTCGGGAACAGGGTTTGCACAGGCAAACACTATCGCATTTTTAGCCATTTTCTTAATCCATTCTTTCTTTATTACATCAGGTCCCGGCGTAGATAAACATATTAATACGTCGGCATTTTCCATTGCATTTTCTATGGTTCCCTGCACATTTCCGCCATTTGTTTCACAGCACATAGCCCATTTTTCCGGATGAGATTTTTCAAGTTCTTTTCTGCCTTTATGAAGAGTTCCTTTTGAATCAACCATTATAATGTTTGCGGGGTTTGCTCCGTAAAACATTATAAGTCTTGCAATACAGATATTTGCAGAACCTGCACCGAGCATGGCAATTTTTACTTTGGAAACTTTTTTATTTACAACTTTTAAAGCATTGATAAGCCCTGCCAAAGTTACAAGTGCCGTTCCCTGCTGGTCGTCGTGCCAAACAGGAATATGACATTCTTTTCTTAATGTGTAAAGAATAGGGAAACATTTCGGCTGGGAAATATCTTCCAAATTTACACCGCCGAAAGACGGCTGCAAAATTTTTACGGTATTTATAATTTCCTGTTGGTCTTTAGTTCCCAAACATATCGGGTAAGCATCCACTCCTCCGAGATATTTATACAAAAGAGCTTTACCTTCCATAACGGGCATTGCGGCTTCAGGTCCTATATCGCCAAGACCTAATACTCTCGTTCCGTCGCTGACTACTGCAACGGAGTTCCATTTATTGGTATATTCGTAAGCAAGTTCAATATTTTTATTTATATCCGTGCAGACTGAAGCTACTCCCGGGCTGTACCATATTGCAAAATCGTTGAAATCTCTTATTCTGCATTTGGGAACAACTTCAATTTTTCCTTTATAGAAAGGATGAAGTTTTCTGGCCTGCTCTGCAGGTTTTGATGCTGCTTTAAGAAGTTTTTTTGTGTCGGTTTTTTTGGGTTGTTTTTTTGCGGTTTTCATAGTAAAGATGTCCTTGATGAAGTTTTATTTACGGGTGATATTATATCAAATGAAAAATAATTTTTAAAGCTGATGTATTGGTTAAATACATATGCGACATTTTATAATTTAAATTAATAAATTGTAAAGGACTTAACAGGTCTAAAGAAAAATGAGGTC
>CAJOOL010000279.1 GCA_905236115.1 uncultured Endomicrobiia bacterium | reverse complement strand
CTCCGCTTGAAGCGGTTCAACCGCCTCTTTATAGGCAAAATCTGCTTCGGGCTTTACTCATTCATAATTAATCAGTGTTTCCTAAAGCAAGTGCTGAATTCTTCCAAACAAAAATCTTAATAAAAATAATCGGGGAAAAAAATGAATAAGATTTCAAGAATAATTGTTGCCGTGGTATTTATTAATTTTGTTTCGGCATATTTTGTGTATGCGGAATTTGTTGTCGGGCTTAACAAAGTAAAAACATTCGCCGATATTGCCGCCGCAAGCGAAGCGGGATTTGACAGCGTGTATGTTTCAAAAGAAGTTAAAGATGTAAAAAAATTAAAAGAGATTTCTCATGAAGCACAGATATATAGTATAAAAATTATTTCCGATACTTCAGATTTAACAAAGATAAACTTGGTTGACGATAAAGGAAAAATATTGAAAAAAGAAGATTTAAGATTTTGTGCATATAATGAAATAATCAATAATGCAAAAGGATTGATTTTTGACAAGTATTACTACGACGAAAAACCTTTATTTGAAAATAAAAAAGGCTGGGAAAATATTACCGACGCAATACAGGAAATTTCTTTTACGGCAGAAATTATAAATAAAGGCAACAGAATTGAAAATCCCGAAGAAATAACAAAACCTCTTGAAGCCGTCAGCTATGAATACGGCGGAATAAAATATACATTTGTTGTAAATCCCACGGAAAAAAGACAAACCCTGCCTGTCTTATTTTTTCAGCCTAATTTTGACGTTGTAGGCGAAAAAAGTTCCAATTTAAGAAAACTTTTAAGAAAAGCAAAAAACAACTTCAAACCTTATAAAGTTTTCGTCTTCAGATATGAATAAATGAACACTTTCCTCAATCAGTTGAAGTGATTCAATCATCTCTTTACAGTAAAATCTGCTTTAAATCTTTACCAGCTCATAATTAATCGGCATTTTACTTGTTTTTTTCTTGACAAAATTTTTCATTTATGTTATATTACTTACCGTTCGGTAGGTAAAAACGGTGATTTTTAATTTGTGTTTTATAATCATAATTGTCGAAAAAATATGATAAATCTTAACGGATATTATGAAGACTAAAATTTTAAAAGAAGCTTTCAAACTGATTTCTCAAAAACCCATAAAAGATGTTTCTATGAGAGAGATTGCAGAAGCCTGTAATATAACAAAACCGTCGTTATATTACTATTTTAAAGATAAAGATGAGCTTTGTTATACAATAATGCAAATAGTTATAGAGAAGCAAAATAAAGATTTGCAAAAATATATTAATGCAAAACTGTCCTTGGAAGAAATTTTGTTTAATATTTTCGAACAGTCTTATGAAATGCAAGGCAGAAAATATTTGTCTGTTTTTTTGCATTTTGTTGATTATATTCTTTCCAATAAAAAAATGGAAAAGAAAGTAGATTCTCTGAAAAAAGATAACGATAAAATTTTAAAAGAAGTTCTGAAGAAAGAAGTTGACAGAGGTAATATCACTTTTAGAAATTCGGAAATCGGATATAATCTTATTCGTGCCTGTATCCACGATATAGTTTTTATGTCTAAAGAATTGGATAAAAATTATCCGAAAGATATTACGGATGCAATTTTAAAAGCAATTGAATATAAAAATTGCTGAAACAATCTTTGTAAGTGTATAATAAACTTGTCAGCTTATTAGCAGGAAATTTTGCAAAGCAAAGTTTTAAGGAGTATTTATGAAAAAATTAGCAGTAATGTTATTTGCACTGATGCTTAGCACCAATGCTTTTGCTGCAAGTGCGGCGAAAAGTTCCGGAGCGGCCGGAACAAAAAATTCTTCAAAAAAACAAATCAATACTTCCGTTAAAGTAAAAGCCGCCACATCAAAACATAGTTTTGAAAACAGCATAAAGGCAAAACTTTTTGAAGAAATTGAACGCGGTAAAGGAACAAAGATTACAATCAAACAGGCTGTTAAAATGGCATTGAACGACAGCTATCAGATTTACAACGCTACAAAAATGAAAGAAGTTTACGATGAAGCGAAAAAACAGGCAAATTCTTCATACTATCCTTATATCAGTCTTGATGCAGGATATAACAGGGCTTTTCTAAAAACAAAAAGATTGGATGACAGTGATAAAATGGTAGAGACTTCTCCTTTTGTTAAAAATACTTATACGGCACAGCTTCAGGCTAACTGGGTTTTGTGGACGGGCGGAAAAATATCAAATACGAAAGAATATATAGAACTTCAGTCAAAAAGTGCACAGTATCAGCTGGAAGATACCAAAACGGCTGTTGCCAAGCAGGTAACACAATATTGTTACTCTATAATTTATGCATCAGCACTTGTTCACGTGCAGGAAACTTATTTTGATATTGCCAAACAGCATTTGGCCGAGACCAAAGCCAGATACAAACAAGGTTTGTCCAGTAACTTGGATGTTTTGACACAGCAGGTACGTACGGACAATATTGTTCCGCAGGTTTTAAAGGCAAAGAAAAACCTTGATTTGTCAACGCTGTATTTGAGACAGATTTTGAATAAAGATCCTGAGTTTCCGATATTTTTAACTTGGACGGAAAAGGATTTGTCTGTTCCCAATACCAAAGATATTCAGCAGTTGTATAATGATGCTTACGATAAAAGACCGGAATTGATAGTATCAAGAATTGCCGTTGAGATGGCCGAAAAAAATTACAAAATTGCAAAGACGAATTTTTATCCTGTTTTATCAGCTTACGGAAATTACGGATATAACGGTTATACCAAAGAGGGGCTTCCCGATAAAGACCATTATTATTGGGGGGCTAATGCGGGGTTGAAATTAAGTTTACCTTTATTTGAGGGATTTTCCACACGCTCCGATGTAAAACAGAAAAAATTATATTATGAAAATGCCAAAGCAAGTTATGAAAATTTGAAAAAAACCATAAGAATACAGGTGAAGGCTGCATGGCTTAATTTACAGGAAGCCAAACAGAGAATTGAATCCACAAAAGGTGTTGTGGAACAGGCACAGGAAAATTTAAACTCAAAAATG
>CAJOOL010000278.1 GCA_905236115.1 uncultured Endomicrobiia bacterium | reverse complement strand
TTCCGCTTGAAGCGGTTCAACCGCCTCTTTATAGGCAAAATCTGCTTCGGGCTTTGCTCATTCATAATTAATCAGTATTTCCTTAAGAAACTAAAAAATTTTTCAATAACAGCAATCTATCCGAGTTTCAATACACAATATTGATTTTACAAAAAAATAAATATATAATGCACACAAAAAGTTCCGAAAATGGAAATTAGAGAAAATATATCGGCACGCCTATGAAATATTATTTTTACGATATGAAAAAAGGAAATCCCGAATTATGAAAATAGGTAATATTGAACTGAAGAATTCTCTGATGCTTGCTCCGATGGCAGGTATAACCGACGTGCCTTTACGCCGTTTGGCGGTTCTTGGCGGGGCGGGACTTGTCTTTACCGAAATGGTCTCTGCTACGGCAATGGTTTACGGCGATAAAAAAACTTATAAATTACTGACTATATCCGAGGAAGAAAAAGACATTGCGGCCGCACAGATTTTCGGCACAAAACCGGAAATAATGGCCGAGTGTGCCAAAAGAGTGGAAGCATTGGGCTTTAAAATTATAGATATTAATTTAGGCTGTCCGGCAAAAAAAATTACCAAAGTCGGTGCAGGTTCCCGCCTGCTGGCAAACCCGAAAAATGTTGAAGAAGTTTTGTCCGCAGTGGTAAAAGCCGTTTCCGTTCCGGTTACCATTAAGACAAGAATAGGATTGCTGCAAGGACAAAATGTTGCTCCGGAAATTATAGAAATTGCACAGAACTGCGGGATAAAAATGGTTTCTCTTCACGCCAGATACGCCGAGTTCGCACACAGCGGCGAACCTGATTTGGAAGCCTTTGCCGAAGCCTGCAGCAATGCCAAAATTCCCGTCATAGCCAACGGCGGAATTACCGACATAAAATCCGCAGAAAAATTTTTAAAAGTTCCTAATTGTTCCGGGCTTATGATAGGCAGAGGAGCGATAGGCAACTACGATATTTTTAAAAGGATAAATTCTTTTTTTAACAAGAATGAAATGCTGCCGCCGTCAACAATCCAAACAAAATTAAAATGGTTCCGCCAACATGCAATTGATTCAATTAATTATTACGGAAATGAAAAAGGTATGGTTATCTTAAGAAAGATTGCACCGTATTATATAAAAGGTCTTCCGAACGCTTCAAGCATAAGAAACGAATTCAACAAAATCACAACTTTAAAACAATTTGACAATTTGTTTAATTTTTAAAAAATCCGCTTCGGGCTTTTTGTTCGTTTTTGAATGGTTCCCGCATTTTTACCAATTTTCAAGTTCCAAAGACGGTTTGATTGATAAAACATTTTTGGACGGATAATAAAACTTTTTTTTCAGTGCTTTATGATATGCAACGTGTGCAACCATTGCGGCGTTATCCGTGCAGAAAACAGGCGACGGCAAAAATAAATTTATTTTATTTTTCTTACATTCACTTGCAAACATTTCTCTTATCTGACTGTTACAGGAAACTCCACCGCCCAAAGCAACTGAGTTTAAAGAAAATTCTTTTGCGGCGGCTACCGCTTTTGTAACGACGGTTTCTGCAACGGCCTGCTGAAATGAAGCACAAATATCGTTAATAATTTTTTGATTTTTTATGTCGGCTTTTTTGGAGTAATTCAAAACAGCGGTTTTTATTCCCGAAAAAGAAAAATCCCAAGTTCCCTTAAGCATAGGTCTGGTAAATTTAACAGCATCGGGATTACCCTGTTTTGCAAATTTGTCTATTATCGGTCCGCCGGGATAAGCAAGCCCCAAAATTTTGGCGGCTTTATCAAAGGCCTCGCCGCAGGCATCGTCTCTTGTTCCGCCGAGAAATTTATATTTTCCGTAATCTTTTATTATTACAAGTTCCGTATGACCGCCGGAAATAACGACGCTCAAAAAAGGCGGCTTTAAGTTTTTATTTTCTATTGCCGCAGAAAAAATATGCCCTTCAATATGGTTTATCGGTATTAGCGGTTTTTTGTAAATATAAGATAAAGTTTTGGCTGTCATTACCCCCACCAGAAGAGATCCCGCCAGCCCCGGACCGTAAGTGCAGGAAATACAATCTATATTATCGGAAAAAGTTTCAAAAGAAATGCCGGCATTTTTTAAGGCATTTTCAACAACAATATTTACATTTTGGATATGAGCACGGGAAGCCAGCTCCGGAACTACGCCGTTGTATTTGGCATGTATCGGAATTTGAGAAGATATTATATTTGATAAAACTTCCGTGCCGTTTTCTACAACGGCCGAAGAAGTATCGTCACATGATGTTTCTATTGCTAAAATTTTCATTTTATTTTATAAAGAAAACACTGATTAATTCCGAACGGAAACCGCAAGGCTTTTTGCCTCTAAATTCGTTGGAACTTCTCGCGATAAATTGCCCGGTATCCCTGCGAAGTTCCGCTTGA
>CAJOOL010000277.1 GCA_905236115.1 uncultured Endomicrobiia bacterium | reverse complement strand
CTCCGCTTGAAGCGGTTCAACCGCCTCTTTATAGGCAAAATCTGCTTCGGGCTTTGCTCATTCATAATTAATCAGTGTTTCCTTTATTTTGACTTAATGTTATAATATCTGTGGATACTTGAGGAGTTTAAATGAAAAAAATTTTTGATTTTTTTAAATCGCTAAACAATTATTCTTTTCTTAAAGGATGTTCTTCTATTTTTAATTTTTGGGGAGAATTTAATTACGAGAGGGATGATAATGAAGCAATTGCAAAAGACTGGCGTGTTGTCGGACAGGATATGCAAAGAGCTATAGATGTTGAATGGTTTAAAAAGGAAACGAACAGAAGAAAATTTTTAGAAATTTCTCTGCTCGTTTTTTTTTGGATTGTTGCTATCAATCCTTTTGTTTTTTATTTTATTGCAATAAATTTTAAGTCTGATACTTTGCTACTTACGAATTTCTTTTTAGTTATGTTCTTTATATTCTAAACCGGATTTCATATTATATAGTAAACGACAAATTTAATATTACAAAAGCGAGAATATTGTATGGTTGTAAATCTTTAAAAACTGACAATTTATGTATTATTTATTTTGACGTTTACTATAAATTGTAAATTGTTTTTCGTTTATCAATAAAAAATTTTAAAATTCGTTTTGGTAATTATTTTGATTTAAATTTATTATTTTATCCAGATATTCTATCATATACAGAGGAATATCATATAAATCATCCGTTTTTTTATAATCTGCAAGAGATGTGCGGACAGAAATCTTCGGCTTGAATTTTTCTCTGTAAAATTTTAAACTTTTAGCCTGCAAATTTATCGTGGCTTTTACTTCTATTGGAACGGCATTTTCCCCGGCTTGTATCATAAAATCAATTTCGCTTCGGCTTGTATCCGTTGACCAATAAAAAATATTTCTTTCTCTGTTTTTTAACTGCTGAAGAACATATTGTTCCGTCAATGCACCGTTAAATTCTTCAAATATTTTTTCTTTTTCTATCAACAATTGAGAATTGACGCCGCAAAGATTACAGAATAAACCTATATCCGATATGAACATCTTAAATGCGGAAAAATCTTCATAAAATTTCAAAGGAACGGCAGGCTTGTTTAGTCTGTGAACCTGATATATCAAACCGCAGTCTCTCAACCAAGCTATGGCAAGTTCAAAATCATTTGCCCTTGCACCTTTTTTTACCGCACCGTAAATAAACTTTTTATTTTCTTTAGCCAATTGAGACGGTATTGAATTCCATACCATTTTTATTCTCTCAACCAAATTGGAATCTATATGTTTTGAAAAATCCTGATTGTAAGTTCTTAAAATCCAATCCTGTATTTCTTTTACGTTATTAAAATCTCTGTTATTTATAAAATCATTAACAACTTCCGGCATTCCGCCGATATAAAAATAATGTTTTAATAATCTTATAAGAACATCTTTAAAAACAGTCAATGTGCGAAAATCCGAACTTTCCATAAAAGGCAAAAATCTGCTTTCACCGACTGCATCCAAAAATTCACTGAAAGACATCGGATAAAGCTGAATAAATTCTACCTTTCCTACCGGAAAAGATGTTCCCTTGTGTAAAGTTACCCCCAGCATTGAACCTGCCGCAACCACGGAATACTGAGGAGCATCTTCATTAAAATATTTTAGTGAAGTCAATGCTTTCGGACATTCCTGTATTTCATCAAAAATAATCAGCGTATCCCTGGGATTTATTTTCAAATTCGTATTAAGTTCCATATCCTGAATAATCCTTTTAACATCAAGATCCGTATCAAATATGGTTCTCATTTTAAAATCATTTTCAAAATTAATGTAGACAACCTGTTTATATTGAGTTCTTCCGAATTCTTTCATAAGCCAGGTCTTTCCTACCTGTCTGGCACCCTCAATAATCAAAGGTTTTTTTTGAGATTTTTTTTTCCAATTTATTAATTGTTTTATGGCATTTCTTTTCATAATGAATTTTCTTTTGAGTTTTTTATTATTTTATATATAATTTTACATTTTTTTACACGACTTTTCAATGGTTTTCTACATTTTTTTACACGACTTTTTTATAGTTTGCACTATTTTTTCGCACGACTTTTTGTATTAAAAGCACACTTTTTCGTATGACTTTTTGTATCAAAAATCGCTGTCCTATCATAATATCCCATTCTTTTAACAAAAAACATGTCAAAACAACCACTTTTTTTATAATATAGTAAACGTCAAAATAAATAACACATAAGTTGTCAGCTTTTAAAGATTTACAACCATACAATATCCTCGCTTTTATAATATTAAATTTGTCGTTTACTATATTAATTATGTTATATCTGCTGTCAAGATATTGGCAGTGTATGACAAAAGATTAAAAACATGGTATAATTAAGGAAACACTGATTAATTCTGAACGGAAACCGCAAGGCTTTTTGCCTCTAAATTCGTTGGAACTTCTCGCGATAAATTGCCAATTATCCCTGCGAAGTTCCGCCT
>CAJOOL010000276.1 GCA_905236115.1 uncultured Endomicrobiia bacterium | reverse complement strand
CATAATTCATTATCTGTTCTAATTGTAACAATTAACCCTAAAATAACTTCCAATAATTTTAGAGATATGTTACAATACTTTTTTTGCGGTTCTGAACACAATTCTTCTTTGTCAGAATCATAAAATCTGACAATAGGACATGACCCGCATATATTTTTGGCCCAACAATTTACACATTGCTCATTTTTTTCAAAATTGGTTTTATAATAAGCATTTTTACTGAAATCAATAATATCCGTAATATTTTGCATAAGGCATTTGGCTTTATTGTTGATGATATGACATGGGTATATTTTCCCGTCGTATGTTACGGAAAACGAATCTTTCCCCGCGCCGCACAACTCTTCTTTGCGACGGTGTATAATTGCATTAAAAACAGTCCAAAAATCCGGCGGTAAGTTTTTAAACTTTGCAGACAACATATTCTCTTTGTTTATTTTCCGCAAATACTTAAACAAATATTCTCCTTCTAAATTATTTTCGGTTACAATAGTTCCTGATATTCCTGTTAAATCATTAAGCGACTTTGATAACGATTCATAATCATATCCGCTTAGTATGTGTTCTTTCGTGAATGTTGCCTCGTATTGAAGATTGATGTCTGTAAACTCCCGAATCTTTGATATGAAATTTATAATTCTTGAAAAACTACCAGTACCGTTTTCAAAAACTCTATTTTTATCATTAATATTTGCAGGTCCGTCAATGCTAACGGTTATAAATTTTATATGTTTTTTTATGACGGACAATATTTTGTCAGAGATAATTGTTCCGTTGGTAATTATACCGAATTCTGGTTCTGTTTCGAATTTCTCTTTCTCAAACCGACTACAAATGTAATCAATTATTTTGAAATTGAGTAACGGTTCTCCGCCGAAAAATACAATTTTATCGATAGTTCTAAAATTGCGTTTGCAAAAACTGATAAAATTATCTGCTGTTTCTTTTGTCATGAATCCGCGTTCAACCCCGTAATTTCCGCCGGTAGCATAACAATATTTACATCTCAGGTTACAATCATTAGACACGCACAACATTATTCTGTTAACATAACCTGTTTTTGTATCATTATTCCCCATTATTGATATACCGTCCATGTATTTTTCAAACGAGGAAACTGTGTTTTTAGTAACAGCAGATACATCAGACTTATTTACTGTCATTTGATACTGAGAAAGTAAATTGTATTGTTTCTGTGATAGCGGTAAAATGGTGAGGTTTTCACCATTAAAAACGGCTCTTGAATCTTCGATAAAATGCAACAAATTCCAATTCATAATATGTATTATTGAAAACTTTCCGACTCTAAGATGGGAGTTGTCATTGTAGGAAGATTTTTGAAATCTTCAACCTTTTTAAAATTACGTTTCATTTCTTTTAATTTTTAAAAATTGTTTTACTATGCTCCATTGTCTGCGCATGACAACTTTGCGGTTAACTTTAAATTTAAGTACTTAAAACTTGCCTACTTTTTACGGCTTTCGGCATTTTACCGCTCCATTTTATAAAAAAGAGAATACGTTGTCATTTTTGATGACGCCGCAAAATTATAGCGACAAATTTTGTCTTGCAATAGCCGTTGCAATCGTTAAAAATATAAAACACTAAAAATTATAATGTTGCAATAATGCAGCAATCAATATTGCAACAACAAAAACGATGTTGCGATGTTGCAACACACAAAAAATTGCTGTATCTTTGCGGTCAAAAAATTGACCGATGAAAATTTTAAAACATTTAATAATATTTTCGGTGTTTTTGGCTGCATGCTGTGATAATCCGCAACCTAACCAAGACCTTCTTTCTGCCTATGAATTTGTCAAAAAAGGCGAATTTGACACGGCAAAAACTATTGCAAAAAACACTTCATGCCTTACCGATGCCGACAGTGCGCTGTTTCGTATTGTGCGCGAAGTGGCTTGTGTCAACGAAAACGACTGGAATTACAATGATAGTCTTGATATTGAAAAGGACATCAATTTTTTTGAAGGCGATGATGAAAAATCAGCATGGGCGCATCTCTGCAAAAGTTCTTATCTGTATCGTTTCGGTTATTGGGATAAGGCGGCAGTAGAAGGCAGAAACGCCGAAAAACTCGCAGAAAATACTGACTGCGACGAATTGAAGTTTTTGATTTACTTTCAGTTGGCATTGTGCAATATCAATTCTTACAATTTCGATTTCTATGACGAGGCGGTCGAGAAAATGCAAAAATACGCCGTTACAAACAATAACAGAGCCAATTATTATTACCTGAAATGTTTTGGATATGATCTCGGACGGCTTAACCTCGACAGCGCAAAATATTACGCGAAAAAGGCAGTGGAATGTATTGAAAACGAACCGATTAAAAATATGACTGACGTATTTTTCTATTATAAATATGCAGAATTAGTTTGCGACGAGGACGATTCCACGGCAGAAAAATACATTAAAAAGTCTATGGAATTTGATACTTTGCGTCAAGCATACTCTGTATTGGGGAAAATTTACCTCAAACGTGGTGATACAAATACAGCAACACAATACTTTGAAAAATCCTCAAACGGTAATTATTGGTGCGAAAACGAAGAAAAAATAAACCGTTGGCTTCATGAGTTTTTCGCTGAAAAAGAGGATTACAAAGCGGCATACGGCTATTCTCTGAAACGGATTGCAGCAAAGGATTCTATAATCAACTATTTAGAAGACAACGATATAAAGCCAGTTCAAACACGTTTTGAGGGCGAATTAAAAAATTTAAAACTTAAAACGGCATTTGATAGAAAAATTTTTCTGATAATCTTGATTTCGTCAGTAATTTTGGCTGTTTTGTTTTTGATGGTAGTTTTTCAGAAGTTAAAACTCTCGGAACGCTCTCGCAAAATTTCCGACGCACAACGAACAATCAATGATTACAATCAAAAAATCAACAAATTACAAAAGTCGAACACAGACAGGAATAATGAGGAAATCAAGTTTTTGCTGCAAAAAATCAGAGCCTTGGAAATGAAATTTTCGGATATATATGTTCATGGTAAAGAACTTTATAACCAGATAATTAACGGACAGAAAATCGGTCGCTGGTCAAAAGAGGATTACAAAAATTTCATTGACTATTATCAAAGCATTGATTTTCTGTTTGTTTATAGTTTTGAAACTGATTACATAAGGCTTTCCGATCGTCAGAAAATTTTTCTAATTCTATGTCATATTGGCAAAACCAAAGAAGAAATTATGCAGATAATGACCTTGGAAGACGGTTCGTT
>CAJOOL010000275.1 GCA_905236115.1 uncultured Endomicrobiia bacterium | reverse complement strand
TCACGGGAAAACAAACCGAGCAAAATTTGTGCCGTCAATACGGGATATTCGCCAGTAAGAGCAGACAAATCTTGAGGAGTTATTGAAGAGACATTCTCCGAATGAGCAATTCTCTCCGTCATATCCAAAATACGTTTGACCATATCGGGATAAGCCTCAGCCGCATATCCTGCCAAACTTTCAAGATTGTTTCCCAAAGACATTAAAGGCAAAGGCTTTTCGGGGAACATAAAATCAACCGAAACGGAAATACCGTTTTCTTCACCGGAAAAATTTTCATTCAACATTTCAATAAAATCAAAATACTCATCCATATCTTTAACAAAATATTTTTTACCGTTTATGACAAGATTATATTTTTTGTCTTCAGGCTGTAATTCATTATAATCAAAACCTTCACCATCCAAACATTCCAATATACTGCTTTCCGTAACGCCTGAAGATTTTGTCTTTATTGACACATAAGCAGAGTAAAAATTTTTTATATCATTAAAATCTATCAAACCGTAATCAACAGCTTCAAACAATTCCATAATGTTTGCCAAATTATAATGATTTGCTATCTGCAAAGACCTTTTTATAACTTCCGAAGGAAGCAAATAAGATAAATCTTTGCTGTCTATAAAATAGAATAAAAGATGTAAAAAATCGGCAATAACGGTTTTATATTCATGTTTATATTTACCGTCTTCAATAATTTTTTCGGCCATTTCATTACAAGTCAAATATCTTTCATCCAACATTGCTTTATACTCCGCATTATCCAAAAACATCATGGTAAGTTTTTCAAAAACAGAAACCGCGGTCTGCCGTTCTTCATTTAAAAACATACCAAGTTTAAAATTATCAATAATACCTTGAACAAATTTTGAGAAACTGTTATGCTTTAAAGTAACATCGGATTTTCTTAAAAAATTTTTTCTTTTAAAAATTAATTTTGCCCTGACGGTATGTGCCGCAGCTTCATGCACGGGAAAATCCGTTGATAATGAACTGTTTTTAATAATCGTATATTTTTTTGAATCGTCCAAAACCATATCGGAGCTTAACGGCTCTCCGTATTCGTCATAAACGGCGGCATTGACATCATCGGCAAAATATCTTCCCGTTACAAGGTCAAAGACCGTAGAACCTTTGGGAAGTTTTTGAATATAAACTCCTCCGTCAAACTCAACAAAACATGTTACGGAGTCGGAAATTTTTTTTGTAATTTCATTAAAATTCCCGTTAAAATTTTCCTGAGGAACATATTCATCGGAAATAAAAACCATTCGCTTGGCTTGTTGTTGTGAACCGGTTTGACCGGAATCTTCTATAAAATCAAAATTCAGTTCTCTTGAAAAGATATGACCGAAAAACCAAGACACAAAATCTTTACCCATTTTATACACTTGATGAGGTGCAGAAATTTTCTTACTGTTATACAATCCGAAAGTTTCGTTATTGTAGTCCGAATGTTCGTAAAAACATATTTCAATCGGAACCGGAAATAATTTTTGGATTAAAGCTGCATTAAGTTTAAGTCTTGCCTGTTTGTTTCCTGTATCTTTTTCAAACTTTGAAAAAAACATTTTTATTTTGGAAAAAAACTTCACCAAAACGCCGTAAGGACTGAACTTTTCATATTTTTTGCCTGCTGTTTTATTTTTGTCGGCAACGGCCGAGACAACTCCATCGTATTTATCGTCGCTGACTATGATATGAAGCCCGACCAAATCTTTCAACTTATCTTCAAAAAATTCAACAAACCATAAAACAAAAAATTCATTTTCTTCTTTTAAACATTTTTTTAATTTTTCGCTGTCGTCAAAAACTTCTTTTCCGTTAAACAATCTTGAAAAAACCATATCTACATACTCTGCAACACGGTAATCCGAAAAAACCGATTTTTTCATTTCTTCCAAAACGGATTCAATTAATTGCTGCTGCTGTTCGGATAAACTGTTATTTTTTGATACGGTATCCAAACATTCTGTCAATTCTTTTTTTATTCTTCTAGGAGTTTTCCCGGGGCAGGCTCTTTTTAACATATCGGTAAATACATGTTCTTTTGAATCGGCCATAAAACCTATAACGGATTTTTCCGTATCGGTTAAAGTCTTCAAATCTTTATCATCTTTTTTTCTGGCGGAAGTCAATTTTTCGTATATACTGTATAAAGATTTCACTCTGTATTTTATATGAACATCCTGTTTTGAAAAACCTTTTTGTTCCAAATATCCGTAAATTCCGCTTCTGAGATTTTCATTAATTTCGGAAAGCCCGGAATAACTGATACCGAACAAAGTTTTTATTATCTTAAGCAAATTAAGATATTCTCCCGGGTGAGAACATTCAAATAAATCATTTCTGACATATTCGTAAATTTCGGCATTGCCGAATCTTCTTGATAAAGGAAGATAAACGGAATAAACAAGAAGTTTGTCCTGCGGATTTTCTGATATTTGTGCTTTTGCCAATTTATGTGCGATTAAAGCAAATAAAGTCTCGCTGTTTTGGCAGGAAGCGGCAACAGCATCCCAGTAATTCTGAATAGACCTTTCTCCCTGTATTTGTGAATATTCCGGGAAAGTTTCGTCAATCATTTTTATTCTGTCCAAAGAATCAAATATTTTTTCAAGATATTCATTTAAACCGTTTATCCCTAAATTTCTTAATTTGTCTCTCAATTTCGGACTGTCTATTTCTATCAGCAAAGAAACCGCCTGAGCAAAAAGAAACATATCTTCATTGGAAAGGTCTCCTTCATTCGGTGCAGAAGTTTCAACGGCAAATTGTTTCCACGCCTGCAAATGAGCATATTTTTTATATCCGTTTTTAAATACGTCAATATCAATGGAATTGTCATAAAAGAAATCTTCAATAACGGAAAGCAAATCTTTATATCCTGTTACGGCCGGTTTCTTTTCAATTTTTTCCGGCTC
>CAJOOL010000274.1 GCA_905236115.1 uncultured Endomicrobiia bacterium | reverse complement strand
CTCGGATAATATAAAAAAATAAAATAAAAAGGAGAAAAATTATGAAGAAACTAAAACGGATGTATAGATGTATTGAAGAATTGAAGTATGGAAACGGCAAAACGACGGGATGCCCGACAAAGACATTCGGGCATGACAGACAGTGTGGTTTTACTTTGGTTGAGTTGGTTATTGTTATTGCTATCGTGATTATTCTTTCGGTAATTTCAGTTCCGATTTACAGGGGATACGTTGATAAGGCGAAAATGGCTGAGGGGTATGCGTTATGCGGAATAATATTATCTGCCCAAAAAGCATACTATTCCGAATACGGGAATTTTTTAAGAGCCATTGAAAGTAGTGTTGGTGATGGTCGTTGGACATGTAATGAAACTGTACTTGGTATTGATGCACGCGGTAATAAATATTTTACCAGATTTGTTGTTGGACAATCTGATAACAGTCGTGATGTTAGGACTTTCTTTAAATGTTTAGTTGAAAAACCTAAAGAATTAAGAAACATAAAAGGAACTTCTAATTTGAGATTGTTTTATGATATGAATACAAGTCCTTCAATTTTTTTTGTAGAAGATTAGTGAAATGTTTGAATGCAAATAAAGCATTATTTATTTTTAAAAAAATAAAACTCACCTACAAGGATTAATACATAGCGTTAATCCTAAAAAACGAGGCGGGCGGAAACTTTATTTTTCCGTTCGCCTCAAATATTTTATTTAAAAATTTTTCTATTCTTCCAATCCTCTAATTTTCAGCCATTCTCGTCTTCGCCGTTCCTCAGCTTCTCAGCTGTCGTTTTAAAATTGCATATAGTGTAATATATCGTGTGCCAGCTCCAGAGCATCTCTGCCCTGCTCGCCGGAAACCAAAGGTTTTTTGCCCTCAATAACACAGTTTAAAAAGTGTGTCAGTTCATAAGCTAACGGCTCACCGGTCTGAACTTTCGGCTTAATTACATCTATATCAAGAAGACTTTTTACCACGGAAACATTCGGTTTTTTCTTGTAAATTTTCAAACTTTTTCCGGCATAATCCACGGAAACATAGCTGTCTTTCTGAAATATTCTTATCTTTCTGTATTTATCTATTGTTACTCTGCTGGTGGAAACATCCGCAACACAACCGTTGGCAAACTTTATTCTGACCTTTGCAATATCTTCATGTTCGGAAAGAATTTTTGCACCGTACGCTTCAAAACTGACAACTTTACTTTTAACAAAATTCAACAGCATATCCAAATCATGTATCATTAAATCCAAAACCACACCTATATGGCTGGTTCTGGGGTCGTAAGGGCCAAGACGGTTAACTTCTATAAATTTAGGCTCTGTTACATACGGATAAGCCGCAATAATTGCAGGATTAAAACGTTCAACATGCCCCACCTGTAAAACAAGATTTTTATCTCTGGCAATTCTTATCAGCTCGGTAGACTGTTCCACAGTCTCGGTGAAAGGCTTTTCCACCAAACAGTGAACACCAGCATTAAGAAACTGTTTTGCAATATCATAATGATACGGAGTAGGCACGGAAATTACAGCCGCCTGAATTTTGCCTATAACATCCTTAACATCGGTAAAATTTGCCGTATTGCATTTTTTTGAAATAGTTTTTCCTCTTTCGGCATCAGCATCAACTACACCGATAAGTTCGGCATTTTCGTGTGTAGATAAAATTCTTGCGTGGTGCTGTCCCAAAGAACCTACGCCGACAACTGCAACTTTTATTTTGCTCATTTCTTAAAACCTTTTATTGTTTTTATAATCGTATTTAAATCTTCTTCGCTGAGAGACGGATGAACAGGAATGGAAATTACTTCTTCTACAGCTTTTTCGGCTTCCGGACACAAACCGTTTTTATATCCCAAACTTTGATATAAAGGCTGTTTATAGACAACCTGCGGATAATGTATTCCGCAGCCGATACCGGAATCTTTCAAATACTGCATAAATTTATCTCTTAAACCGTCTTTTATTCTGAGCGTATACTGATGATAAACATGTGTATAATCTTTTGGAACAAACGGCGTTTCAAGAAAATCGGCATCTTTTAAACCGTCGGACAATTTTTGGGCATTTGCTATTCTCTGTTTGGTTCTTTCTTCAATACTTTCACATTGTGCTATACCCATAGCGGCAGCAATATTTGTAAGTCTGAAATTAAAACCTAAAATATCGTGTTCATAGTGTGCGGTTCTTCCGTGGTTGATATACTTTCTTGCAAGAGCGTCAATACGTGCATTATCGGTTAAAACTACTCCGCCCTCGCCCGTGGTCATATTCTTGGTAGCATAGAAAGAAAAAGCCCCGGCATCGCCTATGGCACCGACTCTTCTGCCTTTATATTCCGCCAAATGTGCCTGGCAGGCATCTTCAATTAAAACAAATTTATATTTTTCTTTAAGTTTTAAAAGCTCATCCATATTGCACGGTAAACCGTATAAATGAACACAGATAACAGCTTTAACATCTTTTTCTTTTTCAAGAATTTCTTCCACCGATTTAGGACTTATGTTATAAGTTTCAGGGTCAATATCGGCAAACAAAGGTTTAGCACCGCAGTAAAGAACGGAATTGGCCGTTGCGATAAAAGTAAAAGGCGTAGTGATAACTTTATCCCCGGACTTAATACCGCAGGCAAGAAGCGCCGCATGAAGTGCCGTTGTTCCGCTGGAACAGGCAGTACCGAACTTTGCTTGGGAAAGTTTTGCAAATTTTTGCTCAAACTCTTCCACATATTTACCGCTTGCAACTATACCGGAATCTATAACTTCGTTAATTAACTGTTTTTCTTTGCCGCTAAAAATCGGTTTTACTAAAGGAATCATTTATTGCTGCCTCTTTGTTATTATAAGAATTTATAACTGATGTCAAATCTGCCTAAATTAACTTCATATTTGTATCTTATACCGTCTTTTGTTACGGGATTGGTGAAAGAATGGGTCAAAGATAAACCTGCTTTCAAAGCATCCGTAAAATTATATTCTATACCTGCAGTGAAATACTTCATATTGTACATATCAAGATTTGTCAATCTGTAAGAATCTCTGTAAGTATCTTTTATGATGTTCGGATCGGAATAAAAACCGAGATGCAAAGATAATTTTTCGGTAGCTCTGAATTCGGTACCTATTCTTATCTGTGTTGTATCTTGGAAACGAACACCGTTCCAAGAATATTTATTTCTTGTAATACCTGCGGCAACAGTAAACTCGTCAACAATATCATAAGCAACACCGAAATCCAACGTCAAAGGATATGTATATCCGTTTACATATTCGAGATAAGAAAGTGCGGAATTAGGTTCCGTAGGCAGTCCTATATAAGTTCCGGTTCTTACAACAAATGCCGTTGAAAGTTTTTCTACCGGTTTATACATAATACCTAAATTTCCCTGAAAACCGAAAGCACTTCTGTTATAATCCACATCTATATCTATAGCAGGAGCTTTTGCAACCAATTTATCCTGCATTTGAATTGCATCAAAGCCCAAACCTAAAGAAATCTTATCGGTAAGCTGTTTTGCCAAAGATATATTGTAAACCATAAAGCTCTGCTGGCCTTCAACTTTTTCTATAACTGCAGGAGTATTCTCAAGTTTTCCACCGCCTCCGCCTATAGCATAAACACCTGCGGCAATAACGGTATCACAATAAAATTTTGTTGAAAAAGCCAAAAAAGGAACAGCTGCATTTGTGGAATATTTATCACTTCCGTAATTTGCTAAACTTTTTTCATTTGCCGTTGCAGGATAATTAATATAAAACAAAGATGCCATTATTTGAGTATCTTTCTGATAAGCAAGA
Organism: uncultured Endomicrobiia bacterium; assembly: GCA_905236115.1. Taxonomy (GTDB): domain Bacteria; phylum Elusimicrobiota; class Endomicrobiia; order Endomicrobiales; family Endomicrobiaceae; genus Ruminimicrobiellum. Next base: position 2,763 of record CAJOOL010000274.1, on the reverse strand, counting down.
CCTGCCGGGTTGTAATAAATTGCTGTTAAATCGTCGGCAACAGCAGCAAATGCCGTTCCGTAACCTCCGGCTCTTGCACCGGGCGTAATAAAATGACTTTTTGCATAAGATAAATTAACAAATGCAAAAGAAAGTAAAACCGTAAAACACAAAATTCTGATTTTCTTCATTTCCTTTTTTTCCTTTAAACTCCTTTTAAATTATTTATTTTAATTATTTAATTATTGGCTGCAACAGTTCCTGCCGCCGCATTATCAGCATTTGAAACTTCTTCTATTTTCGCTTCTTCGGATTTATTGGTATTTTTTAAGATTATTATATTTACTCTTCTGTTTTGAGCTCTGCCTACTGCGGTTTTATTATCCGCAACGGGATTTTTGGAACCGTAACCTACGGCAGTAAGTCTTTCCGCCTTGATGCCTTTCTTAACCAAATAAGCATAAACTGCCTGTGCTCTGTCGTAAGAAAGTTTTAAGTTTTTCTCTTCTATTCCGGTAGAATCCGTGTATCCTTCAATCAAAACTTTATTTGCAGGATAAATATTTAACAAATTAACCGTTTCATCCAAGGAAGATGTCGCTTCTTTCTTTAAAACGGATTTGCTTGTTGCAAACAAAACATTGCTTGAGAGATTAACCAATAAACCTCTTGGCTCTTCTTTTACAACTATTTTGGAATCTGCACGAATTTTCTCAAATACGGTAAACTGCGTTTGAGCGGAAGAAGAATTACCGAAAATATCATAAGCCGTAAGAACTGCACTGTAATCACCTGCAGGAACAACCGTTCCGTAAACGTCATCAGTTCCGTCCCAGGATACTGAACCCGGAACATTATTGAAATATTCAAAATTCCATTCTTTTACGGCTTTATTTTTCGCACCGTTTATGCAAAGCTTTGTTTTTTTCATATCTATTTTGTTTTCGTCACCGACATTTAAAGCTATAGACATAGGATTTTCAAATTTATTATTTTCTTTATCCGCAAATAAAGTATCTTTTGTCAGAGATAAAGAAACATAAGGTGCGGACATATCTATCAAAACCGCATTGTCTTCTGCTATTTCTATATTTTCTTTGTCTATATCTGCCGTAAAAACGTAACCGAAACTTCCCTCAAGGTCTTCACCGCAGCCTGTTTTGCCGTTCCATACAATAACACTGGGAATATCGTTATCGCTGCCGAACAGATTATAAACAACTTCGTTGTCTTTGCTGTTGTTTACAATGGAAAAATCCCATTTTTTTACTTTCATTTTTTTATCGGGAAGAGCAATATAGAATTCAACATTCTTACAGCACGGTTCACCGTTGGGAATAATTCTGTCGGAAGATTTGTTGACGGTAACTGCATCCTGCAGTGCAACCGTCTGTTTAGCTGCTTTTTTGGAATCGTTCCTTACCGCCGCATTTGCCAAAGAAGCAATGAAAACAAATAAAATTAAAACCGATATTTTTTTCATTTTTTACTCTCTCTTATTTTTAATAAACTTCTTAAACTTAAACAAATCGGGTTGACAAAAAATCAACCCGATTTTATATTTTTACAATATTATTTTTTCTTCTTTGCCGTTTTTTCTTTTGCAACTGCCTGTGCCGCTGCAAGTCTGGCAATAGGTACTCTGAAAGGCGAGCAGGAAACATACGTCATACCGATAGCATTGCAGAATTCAACGGATTTAGGTTCACCGCCGTGTTCACCGCAAATACCGATTTTCATATTTTTACGAACGCTTCTTCCTTTTTCAAGTCCCATTTTAATCAACTGACCGACACCCTCTTGGTCTATTGTTTGGAAAGGATCCGCTTCCAAAATCTTCTTTTCCTGATAATCGCCCAAGAATGCACCGACATCGTCTCTAGAGAAACCGAAACTCATTTGAGTTAAATCGTTTGTTCCGAAAGAGAAGAACTCTGCAACATTTGCAAGTTTATCTGCCGTGAGTGCTGCTCTGGGAATTTCTATCATTGAACCGAAAGAATAATCAAGTTTCTTAATTTTGGCTTTTTCCAAAACTTCCTTATGAACTCTGTCAACTATTTCTTTCTGGAATTTCAATTCTTTTTCCGTGCATACAACGGGAACCATTATTTCCGGATGAACTTTTTTACCTTTCTTTAACAGTTCAACCGCAACTTCAAAAATTGCTCTTACCTGATATTCCGTTATTTCGGGATATGTTACGCCCAGTCTTACGCCTCTGTGTCCCATCATAGGATTGGATTCATGAAGTGCTTCCGCTCTGGCTTTAAATTCATCCAAAGATATATTCAATTCTTTTGCAATATTTTTCTGTTGAGATTCTTCTCTGGGGATAAATTCGTGCAAAGGCGGATCAAGAAGTCTGATTGTTACGGCATACCCGTCCATAGCTTCCATTGTTCCTTTAATACTGTCTTTCATATAAGGGAACATTTCGTCCAAAGCTTTCTTTCTTTCTTCCGTAGTGGCCGAAGCAATCATTTTTCTTAAAGCAAACAAAGGTTTTTCGGAATTTTCACCGTAAAACATATGTTCCGTTCTGAAAAGGCCGATACCTTCTGCTCCGAAAGCTCTTGCTTTTTTTGCGTCTGCCGGGTTATCTGCATTCGTTCTGATTTTAAGTCTCTTGATGGAATCGCAGATTTTCAAGAAATCAAACAAAATTTTGTTTTCGGTAGCATCAACCATCGCCAATGCTCCGTCATAAACGAAACCTTTAGTTCCGTTAAGAGTGATATAATCACCCTCTTTATATTTTTTGTCGCCTATCATCATTGTTTT
>CAJOOL010000273.1 GCA_905236115.1 uncultured Endomicrobiia bacterium | reverse complement strand
ATTTTGCGATTGTGAAACGTTAGAGAGACGCGGAGTTTCGTGATACAGCGCCAGACAAATGGCGTCCAGCAGGGTGGTTTTCCCCGCACCGGTCGGGCCTATAAAACCTGTAGACGTTCCTTTCTTTATTTTGAAAGAAACATCTTTGAAAATATATTTTTCGGTTTTGGGATATTTGAAAGAAATGTTATTTACGCTTATATCGCTTTTTAAAGATATGATTTTATTCTCGTCAAATTCGGTAAAATCTTTTCCTCTGGTATTTTTTAAGTCGTTATATACGGAATTTATTGACGGCATAAAAAACATCATGGTATTTAACGAAATCTGCATTCTGTTCATTGACGGCATAAGTCTGAAAGCGGCCATAGCAAACACCGCCATCTGTGCAACTATGGTGGTAGCTTTTACGTCCTTAAACAACAGAAATATTATAACGGCAAGAATTACCACAACTACTATGGTTTCTATAAGAAGTCTGGGAAGCTGCTGGACAAGATTAAAATTTTTCTGTGCACAGACAAGCTTGGTAGCACTGTCATAATAATTGTCTATAAAGAAATTTTCTTTCTGAAGAATTTTTATATCTTTTATCGCACCCAAAGACTGCTGAACCCATTTAATCATACCGGACTGATGTTTTTGATTGTTTTCGGAATAAATTTTTAATTTGGGTTTTATATTTTTTAATATTCCGAAAAATATCGCCGTAAAAAGTATCACCAATACTATTGTAATGATTTTATTGACGAAAAACAGAAGTGACACCACCATAAGAAAAACTACAAATTCGGTAAGAAGAAAAAACATATTCGTCAAAAATCCGGAACAGTTCACTGTATCCGATGTAACAATTCTTATCATTTCGGAACTGTTTATCCCCAAATGATAAGAATACGGCTGAGTTAAATAAAACTTTATCAATTGAAAAGAAATATCTTTCTGTGCATTATATAAAATTCTGTATTGACAGTAATAGACAAAAAGCATAAAAACATTTTTCAGTATATAAACACCTATCAGGACGAATGCTATAAAGATTAAAAAACTCGTAGGGCTTGACATATTAAGGAAATTATACACTGCGGAAAGTTTCCCGCCGGCGGTAATTCTGTCGGAATTGATTACGATGTTTATAAAAGGAAAGATTAATGTTATACCGACCAGTTCCAAGAAACCGGAAATCAAAATAAGAACGAACAAGAAACAAAATTTTAATTTTTGTCTCTTATTATAAATTACTCTTATTTTATGTATAACATCTAAAATTTGTTTCATTTTTATATTTTTTTCTTCTCGGATATTTGAAATGACAAAACCGTCCGTAAAAATACCTTTACATTATAGCTTATTTTAAGGAATTAAACAACACAAAAAATCGCAAAGCGATTTTTTAGCTGAGCCGCGGACTTTATCCGCTCAGCTGAGAACGAAAAACTTCGTTTTTCTTAGCTGAGAAGCTGAGAAGTTTGAACGACATTTGAATGGTTGAAAAGTTGAAAACGGTGGATGAGGGCTGAGAAAGACAGTTGAAGAGTTGAAAAGTTTGAAAGCAGAATAAGGAGTTTTTCCCTATCCTGCTTTCTTTTTTAGGCGGTGCTATGTTCCGCCGTTTTTATTGTTTGAAAAACTTTTTAATTTGTACTATTTTTAATACCAAGCGTCTGAAAAAGTTGCACCGGTAGTTGTGTTGTAAGTTAAAGTTAACCATCTGCTTGTGGAATTTATGTCTGAAGATTTTTCTACTCTTGCTCTAAACATTTGCAATCCTGAAAATTCTCCTGAATGAAACCAAGTAAAATATTTATTACCTCTGGCATCTATACCTAAAACCGGTTCATTACTTGTATAACCGGCAGATTCTGTGTGCCTTAAAAAGTTTCCATGCTCGGAGTAGTAAGCCTTCTGTGCAGAAAGTATCGCTCCTAAAAGTGCATAACCTTCAGATGTCTTTGCTTTATCTACATAAGCACGATAAATAGGAACACTGATTACTGACAAAATGATCACAATTGCAATAACAACAACTAACTCTACTAACGTAAAACCTTTTACTTTTTTTCTTTCTTTTTGAATAATCATAATTTTCTCCTTTTTGTTTTTATTTTTTTATATTATCCGAGGCTAATCCCTCGGGTTCCTATTTCTGTTGTTGCCGTTCTTCAACTCTTCAACCATTCAACAGTCGTTCAAACTGCGGGATCCCCGACAGAGACGCTCGGGGATGACAGGTACAAAGTGCTTCGCACTTTTCGGGAATGACAAACTTGTTTTTTCGCTGTAATTGTGTTTTAACCAATACAATTGTTGCATTTTTAAAGAGCATTTTTGTATAATAGCCGAGAAGATAATCCTCTGCAAAAGTTTATCTTTTTGTCGGACTGTTGCTATGTTTTCGGACGGTTTTAAAGATTTGTTGATTTAAAGAATGCCGGAAATATTTTTACCGGAATATTTTTTAATATTCCTCTTTCCTCCAATCTTGAAATCCTCTAATCTTCCAATCTTCCAAAACAGCACGCTCGGCGGTATATTTTTGATTTTATACAATATATATTATTTCTTATAGAAATATTTTATATTATTTTAGGTATAAAGTCAAGAGTTTTATTTATTTTAAGGATTTGATATGTCAAAAGTTTTTTCCGAAAAACTAAAAAAAATTATGTTTGAAAAAAATT
>CAJOOL010000272.1 GCA_905236115.1 uncultured Endomicrobiia bacterium | reverse complement strand
ATCAGCCATACCAAAATGCTCCGCATTTTGGTATACTGCCGCCGAGAAGATAAACGACTGTGCTAAAGTTTTTATCTTTTTTTCAAACTGTGCTATGCTTTGGCGGTGTTTATGCCAAAACAGCCTGCTCGGCTTTGTATCTGTAATACTTGTGTAAATAGTTTTTAACTAACAAAACTAGTAATATATTTGTATTATACTGTATTTTGTTTTATAAGTCAAGTTTTTTTTGCGGCCGGGGAAATTTTTGAAGTAAATTTTTAAAAGAAATCTTCAAAAGAAATTTTCAGAGAAAAATTTTAGCGGATTTTTTAGAGAATTTTGCCAGTGAGTTTAAGGAATTTATGAAAAAAGAAAAAAATTTTTTCGGCGGACAATTAAGAAAAATTATGTTTGAAAAACATATCACGCAGAAAGAGTTGGCCGATAAAATGGGAATAGTTCAGCAGATGGTCAGCTTTTGGGTGACGGGAAGAAATGTTCCCACTCTTGCTTCATTGAAAAAATTATCTTCGTTTTTTGATGTTCCCGTAAATTATTTTATGGAAGAAAATTATTCAAAAAATTCTTCCGATAAAAAAAATGAAAAATATCTTTCCGAAAATATCCTGCTGAAAGAAAAAGTAAAAAGACTTGAAACCGAAATATCTCTTCTTAAAAAAGAAATGGAATTAATGAAGCTTAAAAAAAACATCGCTTCCGCCCTTGATAAAAATCATTAATTATTTTATAATATAACCTATTTAAGCATTTCCTTTGTAACAAAATTCTCAAAAAGGGGTTTTTATGAAAAGAACAAAGCTTTTTTGTATTGCCGCCGTGTTGACAGGTGTTGTAAATGTGAGTTTTGCCGGAGATTATAAAGATATGTCCGTTGAGGATTTGCAAAAAGAGCTTGCCGGTGTTCAGCTGAAACTTGAAACGGAACAGAGGGATTTTTCTTTTTCCAAAAGTTATCTGAAACAGGAGCTGGAAAACTTTGATAAAGAATGTCTGTTGAAAGAAGAACAAATAAGGGAAGATATAAATAAAGAAAACGACGTTATAAAAAAGCAGGAACTTGAAAATAAAGAAAGAATATTAAAACTGCAAAATCAAACAAAAAGAGATTTGTTAAGCTATGATTTGGAAGGGGATTTTATAGTATACAGCAAAGAAGAAACAATAAAAAATTTGGAAAAAACCGCCGAAGAAAAAACCGAAAGTTTTTTAAACGTGCTGATGTTTAACGGAACAAAAACCGGCGAAAGTTATAAGATAAAAGCCGACAATGTAAGTAAATTTCCCGAGCAAAAACCGGTAAAAAGAAGCTATGAGGGACCGAAAAAATTTAAAGAAAGATTAAAAAAATATAATAAAGATAAGAAAAAATATGAAAAAGAAGCAAAAGAAAAAGCGGAGTTTTACAAGAGCAGTAAAGATGATGCCGTAAAAAAAGATGAGTTTAAAAGCGTGGAAGCTGCGATAGGTTCCGTACAGCCTTATGTGGAAAAAATAAGACAGGTTTACAGCGAGCAGGAACAGGCGGATTTGGATGATATGTTGTTTTATAAGCCTCTTTTAAAATATGCCGATAAAAAAGATGTGCAAAAAATGATAATAGATGCCAAAATAAATATTGTCGAAGAAGAAATTGACAGAATAAAAGAAGCAAAAAAACTGGAAGAAGAAAAAAAATCGGCGGAAAAGAAACTTAACGAACAATTAAAAAAACAGAAAACAAATAAGAAGCAAACGGCTAAAGCAGCTAATAATAAAAATGTCAATAATAAAACAATTAATAATAAAACTGCCGGCAACAAAACAACCGGCAATAAAACGGCAGATAAAAAGAAAAGTACCGATAAAAAAGCCGTAAATAATAATGTAAATAAGAACACTTCGGCTGTCCAAAAAACTGCACAAAAAGCCTCTGCCGTAAAGACTGATGTAAAGACGGACGTAAAGACTACGGCAAAGACCGTAAAGTAATAAAAGTTTGAAAAAAAGGGTATAAAATAGTAAAATTAAATTATGTCAATACTTACAAATTGTGAAATCAAATGCGACTGCGGCGAGAAGTTTGAAGCCGAAGTCTGGAAAGCGGTAAATATTTTTGACGATCCGGATTTAAAAGAAGTGGTTCTGTCCGGGCGTTTTAATACCGTGTGCTGTCCGAAATGCCATAAAGTTTTTTACAAAGAACATTTTTTTATCTATCAGGATTTGGCTAACGAATTGATTGCTTATGTTTATCCGAAAGACGGCCAAAATATGGCGGCACAATACAGAGAAAAAATGCTTAAAGATTTTAAAGCGGCTTCTGCGGAAATTGAGGGTTTTGAAGAGATTGATTTTGAGCCGGTTCTGTTTTTCGGTATAGAAGATTTGATACAGACCATACAAAACGAAGATTACAATAAAGACGAGATTGATATTTTAAATTTTATTGCCAAGGAAGCGGAGCTGGAGCTGATAAAAATAAAGCCGTCCGTTGCAAGAAATTTAGGTATTGTTCACACCATTCCGAAAATTAAAAAATCCCGCAGAGGCAAAGACAGTAACTCAGGCAGTGATGCAGGCGGCGAAAAATATATAGAAAAAGATATAAAAAAAGATATAGTTGCAGGACTTGAAGCTCTGATAAAATACAACCCTAATCTTGTTGAATACGGTAAACTTCTTGAAAGAATAAAAAGCAACGTTTCCTGTTTGGATGAGATTTTGCGACATAAGAAAATAAAGAAAGCGAAGTAAATAAATAAGTAAGTAAGAATATGATGCCGGATTTAACGCCCGAAGTAATAACGGGAATTATTTTAATAGTTTTAAATGTTCCTTTCGGTTGGGGCGGGGCGTTTTTGTGCGGGTATTTGGGACAAAAGACGAAGAAAAAATATTTTTATGTTCTTTCGGTTTTTATTTATATTTTGTCTTGGGGTATGCTGGCGGCCGGTATATATCTGTGCGGTAAACAGTATGCACGGTATGTAATAGATAATTATGTGGTTAAATATATTGTTCCGACGGTGGTTATTGTTTTGGCGGCGGCGTTCGTCTGTATGATAGTTTACAGGAAGAAGATTTTTAAGAGCTGCAAAGTTGAAGAGTTGAAAAGCTGAAACGGCGAGGGATAGAGGGATGGAAGTATGGATGTATGGAAAAGACAGTTGAACGGTTGAATAGTTGAAAAGTTGTAAATTATAAATTATAAATTGTAAATTGTAGTCAAAGGGGTTTTGTGATTAGAAAAATTGCGGTTATTATATTTTCATATCTGTTTTGCTGTTCTTTTGCTTTCTGTGAGCAGGATGAATTTTTGGAAGAATGTTTAAAACTTGCACAGGCGAGAAACACAAAAATTGCCGTTGCACAGGAACAGGCGGATTTAGCCCAGTTGAGAGTAACCGGAGCGATACGAGCTTTTTTTCCGCAGGTAATTCTTCAGAGTGAAACATCCAAAGGTAAGACGGCCTTAGGCTTGGCAACATCAACGGAAGAATATAAGTCCGAAAGCGTCGGTGTAAAAGCGGTGCTTCCCATATATGAAGGCGGAGGAAATAAAGCCGCATTGAAGTATAACAGATTAATGAAAGATGCCGCAAACTTCAATTATACAAAAGTAAAAGAAGAACTGTATGCAAGCGTAAAGTCCGCTTATTATGAATATCTTACATTAAAAATGGAGTTTGTTGCATTAAGCAAAGCGTTTGAAGAAGTGGAAAATCTCTTTTCCAAAACTCAGATAGAATATAAGGCAAAAGCCATTTCCAATCTTGATTTGGCGGAGTCGGAAAACTTCAGAGATAAAGTGGAAAATCTCTTAAGTTCCTCAAGAATAAATCTTGAATATTCAACCAAAAAACTTGTAGAAACCATAGGTGTTACTTCTCTGGATGAAATTCCCGGAACGGTTTCCGATGAGCTTCCGGATGAGGCTTTTGAAATATCGTTCAGTCTGCAGGACTGCATAAGTTTCGTTCAGACTAACAATCTGGATGTTCAGTCGGCAAAAACTCAGATTGAAATGGCCGAGGAAAAAATCAAAATAAACAGAGCAAAAATTATGCCGAAGATTTCCGCTGAAGGTTTTTACGGAAGATCAGGCGAGGCTTTTATTACCGAGCCTTTACAGCTGACGACATCGTGGAGCCTTGCGGCGAAACTTTCGTGGGGATTGTGGGGAAATTCTTTGGCGGCGTCTTATAGTATGGACAGGACGGATCCCACGTCAATTGTTGACGCAAGCAAAAGAGTTGAAACCGATGTCTTCAGTGTTCAGCTTTCAATTTTGGATGATATACAGTATTTTGTGGATGCAAAAGAAAGTTCCGTTTCCAAAAAACAGCTGAATGCGGAATTGAAAGATCTTTTAAGAGACAGTAGGCTGGCCGTGGAAAAGGCATATAACGAATATGTGATTTCTCTAAACAATGCCAGAACTTACAAAAACGAACTGAAAGTAAAAGAAAGAAAACTCGCATTGATGAAAAAAAGAAATGATTTGTATGAAGTTCAGACGGTGGAGCTTATGGAACAGTCCTGGAATTATGCCGAAGCGATTTCTTCTTACACAAGGGCGTTGTATTCAAATATATCTTCAATAGTGGAGCTGGAAAAACTTACTTTGATGTCGCTGAGGTAGTTGAGAACGGCGGAGGATTAGAGGATTGGAAACGGCAACAACACTGACGTCATTGCGAGGCGGCACGAAGTGCCAACGAAACAATCTTGCTGTTAGAAGATTGGATGATTGGAGGAAAGAGGAGTTGAATGGTTTAACAGTTGGAGGAAGCCGATGAACTTAAAATACTTATATTACAGTTTTATGGAGAATATTTCTTACAAATATTCCCGCCTGTCGCAGAAACATCCCAAACTGAAAAGAAATTTGATTTTTGCATTAATGATACTTTGCGTCGTTGCACTGGGGCTTGGCGTATATTTTTTCCGTTTTGCGAAAGAAAAAGTTATTGAAGAAAAACAGGATGCAATAACCGTAAAAGTAAAAAAAGCTGCTATTGAAGATTACAGAGATACTTATACCGTTATGGGAACCATTAAAGGTGCGGTAGAAAATGAAATGAGGTTTGAAATTGACGGACAGCTGGCCGTCTATAACTACAGAGAGGGACAAACCATTAAAAAAGGAAAAGTTATATGTTATTTGGATCCCAAAGATGCTTTAACAAAAAATGAATACGCAAAGAGTAAATATAAGAGCGAAGTCAACGCATATAATTCTTCCATGCAGAGATATAAAGTTTACGAAGAACTTTTCAGAATGAAAGCTCTTTCCGAAAGCAAACTTTTTGAAGCAAAATACGAAATTGAAGCATCAAAAGCAAAAGTTAATGCCGCACTTTCCGAACTGGAACTTTCCCAGTCAAATTTATTAAAGACCAATCTTATTGCACCCAGTGACGGAATACTGGCACAGATAATAATAAAGCCCGGCGATTACATAACTCCGCAGGATGTTGTTGCAAAATTTATCAGCGATAAGGGAACGAATTTTGAAGTTGATATTCCGGAAAAAGATGTTCATAAACTGGAGATAGGACAGACTGTAACGATAAACTGCGATTCTTACCACGGAAAAGAATTTATCGGAACGGTAGCGGAAATTTCTCCGCTGGTTGCAGAAAGAACAAGAACTTCAAAAATAAAAATCAACGTTGAAAATGAAAAAGGCCTTTTAAGGTCGGGAATGTTCGGCAGAGGGGTAATTCTTATAAAAGAGCTTAAAAACGTTCTTCTTGTTCCGTCCGACAGTATAGTATCTTTAAATGAAAATGCGTTTTTGGTGCCTGTTGTCAGTCCGGATTTCAGAACGCCGGGCGAAGGCGTTATTATGATGCGTCCGTGCAAACTGGGCGAAAAATTAATGGATAAGACCGTTATTGAAAACGGTATAAATATCGGTGAACTGGTCGTAATAGAAACACAGGGTCAGTTATCCGACGGTATGAAAGTAAAATTTCTTGAAGCGATAGAAGACACGGTAGAGACGAAATGATTTCATTCGGAATAAGGAAACCGATAACAACTTTAATGCTTGTTATTGCAATGATAATGTTTTCTGCCATTACAACATTCCGAATTCCCGTAGAATTAAATCCCAGCACACAGACAGGTTTGGTAAGTGTCATTACAAGGCTCAGAGGCGGTGTTGCCGCTTCCGAAGTGGAAAAATACGTAACCAAACCTCTTGAAGAAGTTTTTTCCGAGCTTAACGGTTTAAAGGAAATGATTTCTTCTTCCAAAGAATCCGAATCAAATATTATGATGACTTTTCACCATAATGTTGATACGGATTTTATTGTTATTGACATAAGAGAAAAGATTGCAATGATAAAACACAATCTGCCCAAAGAGAGCGAAAAACCAATCATTGCAAAGTTTGAACAGTCCGACAGCCCCATAATAATTATGGCGTTAAGTTCCCCGATAAAAACTCCCGAACAGTTAAGAGAAATTGCCGAAGAACAGATTAAAGAAAAAATTCTTCGTGTTTCCGGTGTTGCCAATGTGGAGTTCGGCGGAGGAAGAGAAAGAAAATTTCTTATAGAAATGGACAACGCCAAACTTCTGGGATACAAACTTTCCATTCTTGAAGTGGTCAACAAAATCAATCT
>CAJOOL010000271.1 GCA_905236115.1 uncultured Endomicrobiia bacterium | reverse complement strand
GTAATGGTTTATCCGAAATTTCTTGATATGATACGCAAGTCCAATGAAGCGGCTACGAGAGCTAATTTAACGGCTTTAAGAGCTGCAATTGCGGTTTATTACGGGGAAAACAAGGGTGTATATCCGGGAGAAAATATTAACGAAGTTTTATGTTCCGAAGACGGGAAATATTTGAAACGTATTCCGGAATGTTACTGTCCTCCGTATCATAATCCTTATGCCGTTATAACTACCAAGCCTACGGGCGATTCCGGCAAATGGGCATATCAGGTTGAAGACAGCGACGACAGGCAGGCCGGCGAAATTTGGGTTGATTGCAAAGATAAAGATTCCAAAGATATGGTTTGGAGCAGTTATTAAAATGTCGGGCTTTGAAACATTAATCGTTTTAGTGTTCGGTCTTTGTTTCGGAAGTTTTGCAAATGTCTGTATATACAGAATGCCCAGAGAATTGTCTATAGCAAAACCTTCAACTTCTTTCTGCCCGAAATGTAAAAAATCAATCAATTGGTATGACAATATTCCTGTATTAAGTTTTTTATTTTTAAAAGGTAAATGCCGCAACTGTAAAGAAAAAATTTCTTTCATTTATCCTTCCATGGAACTTCTTTGCGGAATTTTGTTTCTGTCAATGTATTTTCTTTTCGGCTTTTCTTATGTATTAATTCCTTTTTGCCTTTTGGTTTTTTGTCTTATGGTTGCAACGGCGGTAGATTTTGAGTTTCAAATTATCCCCGACGAGATTTCTTTTTTTCTTATGGCTGCCGGTTTATTAATGAGTTTTTTTAATACTTTTCTGGGTGATGCCGTCTGGCAGAGAATACTGAATTCCGTTCTCGGTTTTTTTGCCGGCGGAGGTTCTTTATTTTTTGTTGCCGTTATAGGTAAAATTATTTTTAAGAAAGATGCCATGGGTGGCGGCGATATAAAAATTATGGCCGGAGCAGGAGCGTTTCTTGGCTGGGACAGAGTTTTGTTCGCTATAGCCATTGCATGTTTTTTGGGCAGTATTGTCGGAATAATTTTGATACTTACCAAAAAACTTGCAAGACAGCAGGCTATGCCGTTTGGTCCGTATTTGGCTGCTGGAACTTATATAACTTTATTTTTACAAGAACCTGCAGTAATGATAAATTCGGTTATGGTTTTTGAAGAAAAAATACTTTCCGAATTTATTTTCGGCGTTTCCTGAATTCGTTGGAGTTTTCCTCAATAAAATTTTCTTAAAGGAACAATTCTGCATTATTATGACGCAGCAAAATATTATATCAACCAAAAAAAATAATTTTTTTTTAACGGCTCTTGTTTTGGCGGTAGTAACCGTCATTTCAATAGTATCAAAATTTTCTCTTGTCTTATCCGTTCAGACAGGGATTTTTTTAATCCTTTTGACATCCTCGCTTTTTTTATTAAATAATTATAAAATCAAATTAAATTCCTATGTTATTCCCTCTGAATTATTTTTGATATGCTGCTGTGTTTCTTATATGGGTGCTGATTTTCAGGTTAATGCACGCGACTATCTTTTCGTTTTGCTGTCGGCACTTTTGGCTGGTTTCAACGTAACATTTCTTTCAGCAGAAATGAAAAAGAAATTTTTTATTGTTCCGATATTCATTTCTCTGTGGCTGTCAATGATACTTTTTACCAGATTTATTTCCGACCCTCAGAGATTTTTTACCGTTGACGATTTTTATGAAGCTGTAGCTTTAAATATTAATGTTATTGCAGGTTTTCTGGTTCTTGTTTATCCTCTGTTTTTTATTTATATAAAAGAAAAAACAAATACCAAGGTTTTTACCGCAATGATGCTGTTTGTCTTAACGGGTATAGTTCTTACAAGGAGCAGAATTGCCATACTTGCGGCATTTGTCTTAACCGTTATTTTTCTTTTTCAATACAAAAATAAATATGTTAAATTTTTGGCGTGGCTTTTAGGGATTGTTTTTCTTGCCGGTATAATTTATATATCTTTTTTAAAATCAGATTTTCACAGCTTTTCGGAACGTCTTATCTGGTGGAAAACGGCATATTTGATTTTTAAAGAAAATATTTTTTTCGGTGCGGGTTTCGGCAGTTATTCCGTTTTGTTTAAAACATTCAGACCGGAGCTTGTTTTAAATACTCTGTTCGCACATAACATAATAATGCAGCTTCTTGCCGATACCGGTATTTTCGGTCTTTTGTCTTTTGCTGGCATTATCGTATCTTTTTATGTCCGAGTTATAGACGGTATTCTTGAAGATATAAATACGGATTTTTATATTGTTCCTGCTTTAAGCGTAACGGCATTTTTGTTTGTAAATCTTTTGGACTACAGCTTTTTTGTTCCCGCCAATATGATGGTATTTTTTATAATTTTATGTTCGGTTTTTTTCTGTAACCCTCAGCCGAATACCGGAACCAAAAAGATAAATATTTATATCTTGGCGGTGCTTATTTTGTATATCGGTGCCGTTATCGTTAAGCCCGTCATAGCACAGATACATTTTAAAAAAGGCATACGGTTTTATATCGCCGAACAGTATGAAATGGCGGTTGAAGAGTTTGAAAAGGCAAGTGATTTTGACAAGAAAAATCCGGAATATTATATCCAGATTTCCAAATCTTATTTTGCTCTTTATGATAAGAAAAGAAACGAAGCTGCACAAATGTATGCCGATAAGGCTGTTGAATATAATAAGAAAGCATCGGAATTTTATAAAAATTCCGCACAGATAAAATCTTATTTGTCTTCCATATATTGGAATATTGACGAAAAAGAACAGGCTGTCGCTGTTGCACGTGAAGCCTTGAAGTATGATAAATATAATCCGAATTTGCAGGAATACCTGCAGAAGATAACTGTGGCTGAAAGCCTGAAGAGTTAAACTATTCAACAAAGCGGAGCTTGTTTAACTTTTCAACAAAGCAAAGCTTTAAAAACGGGAATAATATGAAAAAATATTTATTGAAAATCATTTTCGGTTTTATTGTCAGTATAATCTTAATTTATTTATGCGTCAGAAATATAGATTTTAAACAATCCGTATCTCTGGTAAAAAGTGCTGATTTGCGTCTTGTATTTTTCGGTGCCACAATTTATGCGTTTTCATACATTGTCAGAAGCGTCCGCTGGGAATATATTCTTGTTCCTTTAAAAAAAATAAAATTATTCGGAAGTTTTTTCTTTTTAATTTTCGGTTTTTTTATGAATAATATTTTACCGTTAAGGCTTGGTGAGTTCGTGCGTGCTTTGGTTGCTGGGGAAAAGCTTAAAGTTTCAAAAAGCGGCGTTTTTGCAACAATAGTTGTGGAAAGATTAATGGATGTAATTATTTTCATAATAGCGTTCTTTTTGATAGGAATGTTCGTTCCGGATATTCCAGGCTGGCTTCAGAAATCTTTTATTTTCTGTGCGATTATTTTCGGTTTAGCGTTTTTGTTGCTGTTTTTTATGTCCAAAGATGAAGAAAAATTTTTGAAACTTTTACACAAATTGCCTCTTCCGTCAAAAGCGGCATCAATCATAGAAAAAATATTTTTGAAATTCGCCGGCGGTTTAAAATTCTTCCGGAATAAAAAACTTGTTTTAAATGTTTTTGCTACGTCGGTTATAGTGTGGTATGTTGAAGCCTGGGCATACAAAATATTTTTCTTGTCGTTTGGTGTGGACGTTACCATAATACAATGTTTGTTTGTTATAGTTACTACGGGTATTGCCACCATGCTTCCCACGGCACCTGCTTTTATCGGTGCCATAGAGGGCGTAGGTATGGTAACGCTTGGCCTTTTCGGCGTGGCGGAAACAACAGCTTTTACCGCAATGGCTGCAACACATTTTGTTGAAATGATAACGGTTTATCTGTTGGGCATCATAGGAATAATTAAAGAAAAAATTTCTTTATCGGATTTATTCGGTTTTGCAATATCGCAGCCGGAACAAAATATTTCACAACATAACGGTTTTATCCAAAACGGCGGGGGAAAAAATGAAAAGTAAAGTTGTTGTTGTTATGCCTGCTTACAATGCTTCACAAACATTAAAACAAACGCTTGATACCATTCCCAAAGGTTCTTACGACGATATACTTCTTGTTGACGATAATTCCAATGACGATACCGTCAAGGTTGCACAAGAGCTAGGCTTGAAAGTTATTAAACATGATAAAAATATGGGTTATGGAGC
>CAJOOL010000270.1 GCA_905236115.1 uncultured Endomicrobiia bacterium | reverse complement strand
TTTGTCAAGCCCGGGAACATTCCAGAAAGAAAGCCTTTCGGAAATTTTATAAAGAAATTCCTGACGGTTTTTTCTGCCCGATAACAATATCGCCAAAAGGATTGGAACCAAAAATATTAAAAGTAAACAATTATAGAAAAAAACAAGTATTGCTGTCATAAATTTATTACAAAAATATAAATATAAAAATTATTTTTTAAGCATTTTTCCGAACAAAAATATCCCCGCCGTTAAAAGAACGGCATCAGGCAGCCACATTATACACCACGACGGAACGTATCCTTTCTCCCCGACATTCATTGAAATTACAAGAAGAAGATAATAAACAAAAATCACGCCCAAGCTCATACCGAAACCGATAGCTTTACCGCCTTTGCCCGCCATAATGCCGACGGGAATTGCAATCAGCACAAAAACCAAAGGAGCTATGGCCACCGTCCAGCGGAGCCAATATTCGTTGGTATAAGAATTTCTTTCAAGTTTGTCGGAAGTATTTTTAATTTTGGCTCTGAGTTTTTTTGAGTTCAGCTCTCTTAATGCTGTATCCGAAAAATCTATCCCGGAAGATATGGGAATGGAAAATTTATAAGTACCGAAATTCATGTGTATCATTGAACCGAATTCATTCGGATCAGTTCTCTGCCAATATCCGTCGTATAATGTAAGGATGACAACATTTTTATCCACGCCGACAGTTCCGTAAGATGCGGCTATTCTCCACGGTATGCGGTCGGTTTTTCTGGAGCCGTCCGCATTTTCTATTTTTTCAAATTTGTAAATATTTATTCCGTTAAGCGTATTGTTTTTGGAATTTACTTTGTGAGCATAAATTTTATAATCGCCTATGGAAGTAATGGTTTTCTCACTGAACTTTGCAAGAGGAGCTTCCGTAAGAATTTTTTTGTATAACGTTCTGAAATACTGATGTGTTGAAGGCGATAAATAATGATTGAACCACACCAGCCCTAAACTGATACACATAACGAAAATTATCAAAGGCATTGACAAAGTTTTGTAAGAAATTCCCGTAGCTTTCATAACGGTGATTTCGTTATCTTCTGCAAACCTGCCGTAACTTAACAATGCTCCGAACAGTATCGCCATAGGAATGGTAAGCGATAAAATATTCGGAATGATAAGAACAAACAGCTGCAAAATAAGAAAGAAACTTACCCCTTTAGACAAGAATAAGTCTACAAACTGAAAGATCTGATCCAAAAGAAGTATCGCCGAAAAAATTATCAGGCCGAACCCGAACGAGGCGATAAATTCTTTCAGAAGATATTTATGTAAAATTTTAATCATTGCCGCCGACTGCCGATTGCTGATTTATAAGCTGGTTCAAATCCGGGTATAAATTAATTCAATCCCGGGAAATTCATTCCGCCCATAAGTTTTTTGGATTCTTCGGCCATAGCTTTCTGAGCCTGTTTGATAGTTTCTTCAACCGCATTAAATATTAATTTTTCCATATCTTTAACGGATTTCTGATTGAAATCTTCGGGGAGTTTCAAACTTAATATTTCATTTTTCGCATTCATTGATATTAAAATGCCTTTATATTCCACGTCAACAATTTTTGATTTTAAAGTTTTGTCCATTTCTTTAAATTTGCTTCTCATAGACATAGCTTCTTTTGCCATTTTAAAAAGTTCCATAACTTGCTCCTTACCTTACGTAGAGATAATGCCGATTAATTAACCGGCATTTCCTAAATATTTTTATTTTATAATTCTAACAATTTAGACGATATTTTTCAACTTTTTACACTGGAAACCGCAAGGCTTTTTGCCTATGTAGTTTCTTGAGATAAATGCCCGGCTGTTTTATTTCTTTATTAAAAATGATAAAATTAATTTTATGATAAAAAATATTATTGATGAGTTGAAGAGCAACAAAAATCTTTCCGACGAAAAATTTAAAATACTGCTTAACGACGATACTTCCGATGAATATCTTTTTAAGCAGGCCGACAGCGTCCGCAGACAAATTTATGCAGCGGATGTTTATCTTCGCGGACTTATAGAAATAACAAACTACTGCAAAAACGGATGTTATTACTGCGGAATAGGATGTGAGAACAGAGAATTAAAACGTTACAGATTGAGTAAAGAAGAAATTCTTTCCTGCTGTAAAACGGGATATGAACTGGGTTACAGAACTTTTGTTTTGCAGGGCGGCGAAGATATTTTTTTTACGGATAAAAAAATCTGCGATATTGTTTCGGCAATAAGAAAAAATTATAAAGACTGTGCGATAACATTATCGCTGGGCGAAAAGAGCAAAGAAAGTTATACCGCATTTTTTAAGGCCGGTGCAAACCGTTATCTTCTGCGTCATGAAACTGCAAAAGAAAATCATTACGGGAAACTGCATCCGGAATATCTGTCCGTGAAAAAAAGGAAACAATGTCTTTTTGATTTAAAAGAAATCGGTTATCAGACGGGCAGCGGATTTATGGTTGGGTCGCCTTATCAGACAACGGAAAATCTGATTGAAGATTTGCGTTTTTTGCAGGAATTGAAACCTGATATGATAGGAATAGGGCCTTTTATCGCCGCCAAAAATACGAAATTTCAAAATTTCCCCAACGGCAGTTTAAAGCTGACATTAAAACTTATTTCAATATTAAGGCTGATGTTTCCTTATGCTTTGATACCTGCAACCACTGCACTCGGAACTATTGCACCGAACGGCAGAGAGTTGGGGCTTAAAGCTGGTGCCAATGTCTTAATGCCGAATTTATCGCCGGTGAAATACAGAAATTTGTATGCTTTATACAACAACAAAATTTGCACGGGCGAGGAAGCTGCCGAATGCAGAGGCTGTTTGGAAAGGCGTGTCAAAAATACAGGATACAGAATTGTTACAGATGTGGGGAATGTGAGAAAGGCAGTTGAAGAGTTGAAAAGTTGAAACGGCAACGGCACTGCCGTCATTGCGAGGCGGCACGAAGTGCCAACGAAGCAATCTTTTTGTTTGAAGATTAGAGGATTAGATGAAAGAGGAAGAGTTGAATGGTTGAAACAGGAAACGAACAGAAGAAAATTTTTAAAAAATTCCTCTGCTCGTTTTTTTTGGGATTGCTGCTATGTCGCAATCCTTTAAAATAAATTATTTATATTTAACAATGTAAAAGTAACTTCCGTTTTATTTTTTGTTACAATAAAATCTTAGGTTGAAATATTGAATATAAATTTAGAATTAATTACTCCAAGAACCTGTTGAAGAAATATCTTTTATAATAAGCCATCCGGGATCTACACCAAAACTCAATCCGATCCTTGTTACATTTCCTTCACATAAATCTTCCGGTTTTTGAACAAAAGCACAAAATTCATTTTTTGCAATATTAGCCGGTGCAAAGGAATAAAACAAAGTAAAATATTTGTTACTTCTGGCATCAACACCCAATGCCGGATAATAATTTGACCACTCAACATCTCTGCAATGTGGACTATAATAGAAATAACCATATTCACTATAGTATGCTTTTTGAGCAGAAAGAATTGCTCCCAGTAAGGCATATCCCTCAGACTTTTTTGCTTTGTCAACATACCCGCGATAAATCGGGACGCTGATTACAGACAGAATGATTACAATAGCAATGACAATAACCAGTTCAACCAATGTGAAGCCTGTTTTGCTTTTACGAAATTTCAATAACTTTTTCATAATTTTTCTCCTTTTTATTTTTTTATTCTTTATATTATCCGAGGCTAACCCCTCGGATTCCTATTTTCAAACGGCAAGATTGCTTCGTCGTAAACTCCTCGCAATGACAGCAAAGAGGAATTTTTATAACATAGATTCCCGACAGAGACATTCGGGAATGACAAACTATTTTTTGCTTCGCTGTAATTGTTGCTTTTTAAAGAGCTTTTTTGTATAATCGCCGAGAAGATAAACGCTTACCCAAAAAGTTTTATCTTTTTCCAAGCTGTGCTATGCTTTGGTAGTGTGCCAAAACAGCCCGCTCGGCATTTTATATTTGCAGAATGTTATTATTTTGTTATTATCAATTATAACATAATGATAACAATTTTGTCAATAGTTTTTTTGGAGTTTTTCCGTATGTCCGGTAAAAAGTTAAAAGAAGCCATAAAAAATGCAGGCTATACGCAGGAAGAATTTGCCAAATTGATACATACAAACCGTTCGTTAATAAGCCAGTGGATTAACGGCAAAAAACCGTCAGTAACTTCCGTAAAAAAAATATCAAAAGCCTTAAAAATTCCTTTTGATTATTTCGTTGAAAAACCTAAAAATAAAATCAACGGTCTTGACAAAAAGGACATAAAAATTTTAGAATTGGAAAAACAGGTTTTAATGCTGGAAAATAAAGTGTTAAAACTTGAAAAAGAAAACACGGAATTAAAAAACACAAAAGCTTAAAAACAAATGAAAGAATTAACCGTTGACATAGGCAAAAAATACGAACAGGAAGCAGTGAATTATCTTAAAGAACAGAATTGTGAGATACTGGAACGGAACTACAAACTTCTTCCGATAGGCGAAATAGATATTATCGTAAAGGACAAAGATACTTTTGTTTTTGTTGAAGTAAAATACAGAAAAAATAAGAAATACGGAACGCCTGCGGAATTTGTGACAAAAACAAAACAATCCAAAATAATAAAAACCGCATTGTGTTATATCAAAAACAACAAAATACAATCCGACTTCAGATTTGATGTTATATCAATCTGCGGGACGGAAATTGAGCACATAAAAAATGCGTTTGTTCCGAAGAAGAAATATTATATTTAAAAACAGTTGAAGAGTTGAGAACGACGAACAACAAAGACAGTTGAAAGGTTTTCAGAAGAAAAATAAACTTTTCAACTGTTCAACAGGACGAAGTCCGTTCAACTATTCAACATTTCAACTGCCGCTATGGCTGTTTCTGCTAAAAATTCCGCTGCTTTAGGAAGAGCGGTTTCGTCCAAATCAAATTTCTCATGATGCCAAGGATAAGAAGTTTTTTCATCCGAAGAAGTTCCGATATAAACAAAAGCACCTTTAACGACTTTCAAATATTCGGCAAAATCTTCACCGCCCATTGACGGATGTTCCAGCAAAACAACATTTTCTTTTCCGTAACATTTTTCTGCCGTCTTAACGCACAAATCAACTAC
>CAJOOL010000269.1 GCA_905236115.1 uncultured Endomicrobiia bacterium | reverse complement strand
GGCTTATTTATTTTTAAACGGTAAAAATACTTTATATTCCACCAATACCGCAGCACTGGGACATAGATTTATAGAAAAATCTTTAGGTATGCTTCAGCAGCTGCTGGAACAGAATGGTACGTTAAAGGATGATTTTATAAATAAAAGAGGCGGAAAGTATACTTTAGGTTACGTAGACGAATCCGACGACCAACAGAACGAACTGTGGACACTCACTTATGACGGAAAAGGTTTTACTAAGGAAAAACAAGAAGGCCTTTCCAAACACGAAATGTATAAAAACTCCAATTCAATTATCGGTTCTTCCGTTTCGGAGTTTATATTCAGTATTCAGAAAGATTTGGACGCTGCCGAAGACGAAAAAACAATCACACAGAAAAAATGGTATCTGTTGATGGATGAAATCCATAAAGTGCTGGTGCAGGGTGCCAGCGATACGTTCTCTATTTCCGGTGAAGAAAGAGCAAACGCACAGGACGTATATAAAAATCAGCTGGTTGCTTTTCAGGTTGTAAGAGACAGCATGAAAAAAGACACTGATTTTGTTCAGACCGATAAAAAAATAGAAATTACAAATAAAGGGAAAAAGACGGCAGTAAGTTCTTTTAAAGCAGCAGCAGGTGAAGCTGCCGACGGATTGACGGATTATGAAATATTGGACTTGATACAGGATGCACTGGAAGCAAGATATAAATTTGTAGAGGGTAAAGATTATGCCTTAACGGATGACAAAGTTAATCTTACTCAGCAACAGGTTGAAGAATTAAGAACTAAATTTTGGAATGAAAACAATGGCAAAGTAAAGACGAAAGAAGAGCTGGAAACCTTGTGGATGAAAACTTTAGAGGAAGCCAGAGAAAAGAATATATCCAAAGTAGTAAAACTTCTGGACAGACTGACTACCGAGCTTACCGATAAGAAGATGGAAGAAAAACAGCTCGCTCTGGAAATATTTATCAATGATAAACTCGGCGGAACACAGGAAGACAGAAAAGTAGCTTATACTTTCTTAAACAATGCCGGTAGCAGAATGAGCGTAAACGCATTTCTGGAAAGCAGTGTTTTGGAAGGCTGGGGCGGTATGACCGGAACCATCAATAAAGCTACTGTAAAGAGCTTATACGGAAGAGATGTTGTAGAGTTAAAAACTTCCGGCGGTGCGGTATCTTCCGAAGCATTCAGAACGTTGGTTTCTTCCGCAGATGAACAGTATGAAGTATTTAAAGGAATTTTGGAACAGGCGGAAATCAGAGGAAATAACGCCAATATTATCAAAGCAAACAATGTTGAACATGCAAGAAGATTAGCCGAGCAATTAAAAGCTGACGGCAAACCGGTATATTTAATTGTTGACGGAGAACCGTTACCGGAAATAGAACTTTCCAACGGATTAAAGATAACACCGCAGACATCCGATGAGGCATTTACATATTTAACAATGATACCGGGAATGAACGTGGTATCTACGGCTTTAATTGCAACCGGTGTAGACCCGAAACCTTTAGCTGACAGAGTAAAAGACGCCGCAAAAATCGTAACGAGCAAAACGAGCGACGAGGATATAATAAATGCAACTTTGGCAAAAGAATTGAATGATATAGAAGAAGCTTTTAAAGCCGAAGAGGGTGCAGACCCGGCAGTTGTGAAAGCAACAAAGGAAAAGATTGACAAAGAACAGAAAAAATTAAGAGAAAAACATATCGTTATACGTCTTGAAGCAGGCGAGAGAGTGCAGGATAAAATAAGCGAATATCTTGAACAGCGTATTGCACCACGCATTGCACAAATAAGAAAAGATTTAAAAGGCAAGAGCGAAGAAGAAATACAAGAAGCCATAAAAGCTGATGCTGCCATAAAAGCAGAAATTGAAAGTTTAAGTAAGAAAGAATTTATAATAACAGGAAGGACCAAACAGAATTTATTTAATGAGGGTTCTTTGGTAGATACGCTGACGGCATTTAACCTCAGCTGGGATATAGACGGCGATATTGAAGACCAGTTTAAAGCCAGAGTAGGAAGAGGCGGAACTAAAGGTATGTATATCGCCATTACCAATGTAGCCGATATTGAAGAAGATGAAACTACTCAGGAAGATATTGCCGTATTGAAAAAATTGGCAGCCGATATAAAGAACGGTGCAGTCAGAAAAACCGAAGATACGGACAGAACAAGAAGCCAAAAAATGGCGGCAAAAATGGTGCTTAACTCCGCTAAAAAAACCGGTACCAAGACTGCTTCCGAAAGAGAGCTGGCATTTATGGCAGCGATGGCACAAAGAACCGATAACATGGTAAATGAATATGTCTTGGACAACAGCGGCAACGTATTAAGAAGAGGAAAAACAGCTAAACAGGCAGCCGATGCCATAGACAGAATGAGAAGAAACAACGCCAGAAGCGAGCTGTCTTCCACCAGAGCTACACAGAGAAAAACGAAAGACGAATGGACATTTATAGAAGCTCAGAAGAAAATAATGTCTTCTATGAAAAATAAATTAGCGGCATTTTTAAGAGAAAACGCAGACACGACATTGGAAGAGATAGCAGGAAAATTAAGAGAGAGTGACAAATTAAGAAAAAATTTAGTAGAAAAACTGAAACAACAGAACAACAATAAGCAATTTGATGCAATAATAAACGTATTGGAAAACTACGGCAAAGAAGGTGCACAGGATATAAATGCCGATTTTGTAAAAGCATTGTTTGCCGTATTTTCGGCTCTTTATGAGCAGGAATATATTGCGGCATTGAACGCATATTCAGATTCCAACAAGAGACTGGGAAGTGCTTTCCAGGACGGTTTTGATAAGTCTCTGTTCAGTGTTGCCGACAGAAACCAGGATTCCGAAGCTGAGGGATTATTTGATGCGGCTACGGATAATTTGCAGGGAAGAGTATTTGAAAAATACGGTATGTCTTTACTGGTAGATCTGAAAGATAAACCGACAAACGAAACTGTAAAGGGTGTTTTAAAACTTGTAGGTGCTGTAGGAAGTTTCTCCAGCCTTATTATAAAAGGTGTCATTACTGGTGCATTTACTGCAGGTGTAGCCAAGATAATAGCAGGCACTGCATTGGGTGCGGGCGTTGCATTAAGCTGGGGCTGGGTAGCCGTAACTTTCATTGTTATTTTGGCATTTACGGCATTGAAGCCTTTAACCAATAAAATAAATGCGGACTTGCAGGACAGAGGCGTTAACAGTGCTTTATCAAAATTAGCTCTTACGGGTAATGCTAAACATTTACAGCCCGCTTTAATTTCCATACTGACAAAAGCGTTGTCTTCCACGGTTCAGTTAAGTTCTTTGGCATCGGTAGTTCTTTTAGGCGTAGGTGTAACAATGGCTCAGGCTGCATTGGTAACACTGGCATTTAAAGGTGCTGTTGTGGTGCTTATTGCTACGGCACTTTTGGTGCTTATAAGCGGCGGACATTTTGAAGATTTCAGCTTTAAGAAATTGAGAGCTGATGTATTGAGAGCTGATGTAGAAAAGAAAGGTTTGACGGTTGTAATAATAGATGCAGTAACGAACTTCTTTAAAGATATTAAGGCTGTTGCAAAAACAAAATCCGTTTCCGATATTACCCAGACCAAAACAAATATTGTAGCAAATACATTTACTTTAGGCGTGGTTGCCATTGCCGCAACGGCTTTGCCTGTGGTAACATGGTGGATGGCACTTATTGCCGTAGGGGCACTGCTTTTTGTTCAATACGGTGTGCCGGCATTTTTCTATAAAGATGTTGATTCAGTATCAACAAAAACTTTCCTTACAACGGCCGGCGTAACACTGGCTATGATAATTCCTGCGTTAATTTTACTGAAAGTCGGTATATTAACTCTTCCTGTAATAGGAGTGTTCTTGGGTGCTTTGATACCTTTTATGTTGATGACGGGTATTTTCGGTGCGTTTAGATTCTGGAAGAAAACAAGCTACATAAAGAAACCTTTGGAAGAAATTTCCGGCAAGAAAGCTTCCGGCTTTAAAGATATAGCCAAGATAGCTACACCTGTAGCCGCGATGGGAGCTTCCGTATTATTGGGCGTTATCAAAGGCGGAACGATAAGTGCCGCAATATCTGCAATAGCGGCGGCAGGCAGTTTAAAAATATTTGTTGCAGGATTGGCAGGTGTATTGTTCTCTTCCGAGGCTGCACTTTTGTCGGCATTCGGGTTGACCTCTTTAACTTCATTGGGGATAGGGCTGTTGTTATTCGGTATATATGTATTCCTGTTATACAATGAAAAGACCAGACCGTATGCACAGCTGTTGATGTCTGTTATCGGTTTTGCCGCTCCGCTTTCCGGAACGGTAAAACAGATAGAAGCTCAGCAAAATACCGTTGTTCAGCAGGAAGACAGCCAAAAAACAATAGCACAGGCCGTAGCAAGCCTGTTTACCGAAGAGAAACCCGCCGAAGAAGCGGCTGAAGAAACGACTGCAGAAACCGAAACTGAAAAAACCGAAGAAGAAATAGCCGAAGAACAGAAAACCGAAAGAGTTAATGAGATAATAGAAAATTTAAAACAGGAAAAGAATGAAGCAAGATATATTCTTTCCGAAGACGATAAAGTTATCATAACGGATAAAAGATATTCAGTATTAAGTGCCGAAGATAAGGAACTTTTGCAGGAAAAAGGCTATAAAGTATATGAATTAAATTCAATACCTACAGGAGAAAATTATTTTAAACTTGTTGACCAAGCTCTTGCCGATGCGACGGCAGCTTCCAAAAAAGCACTTCTTTTGCCCACCAAGAAAAATCTGGAAGCATTAAATGAAAAACTCGTTTATGCACAGGTACTTTTAAAACGCGGACAGATTGTTATAGACAATATTGAGAAATTAGGAACAAGGCAGCAGAGGCTCAGAAAAGCCGAATTTGAAGACAGAAGACTTGAATACACTGCTTTGAGCAATACCCTTGCGGCAGTATCTTCTTCCGTATCTGCATTGCAGAATTCCACGGCTGTTTCCGCACAGACGATAAAAAATCTGGAAGTTAAATTTAACGTTCTTCAGGCGGCATCCGCAGGTAAGAAAGACGGCACGGCAATGCTGGCTGAAAAATACGATTTGCAAATATTGAAAGGCAGTAAAGTTATAATTACCGACGAAACTCCGCAGGATGTTAAAAATTTCTTTACTGATGCGGGATATACTTTGGTTTACGGTGCCAATATTTTCGGCAATGAAGAGATGTCATTGCCTCAGGTAAATAAGAAATTAAGAGAAGAATACGGGTTTAAGGTAGAAAATATTACGGAAAAAGATTCCGACTTGCAGGGAAGAAATAAGGGCGAAATAACCCTGCGTCTTACAAGAGACGGTATGTCTATGGATATACAGCCGTTTAACGTTACCGATAAAGACAGCGGCATAGACAGCATAAATACGGCATTTAATGCGTATGCTGATATGAATGATTTAAAGAGCGAGCTTACGGGTGCAGGAACGGAATTTAAAACGTTTAAAGTAAATTACGATGCGGAAAATAAGAATGTTACAGTAACGTTTGAAACATGGTCGGGACATTCCGGAACGGTGGATGTGTTGAAAAGTTCACAAGCTAACGGATTTGATTTAGATTCTTTCTTGGCAAATTATTTGCCTCCTGAGATGAGTGCAGCTCAACGTGAAGAAATGAAAAAATCACTTGAGGAAAATGTTTCGGGCGGACAATACTACAACGGCGAAGAAGAAAATGACAATGCCGTATACACATACATAAGAAATATGATATTCTTAATGGCAGAATATGATAATATGGATGCTTCCGGTGCGAAAGAATATCTTAAAGAAAATGACAGAGCCGCAATGACCATAGAAGAATTGGAACAGGAAGCAGCGGCAGGGAATTTATCCAGACAAGAAGAACAG
>CAJOOL010000268.1 GCA_905236115.1 uncultured Endomicrobiia bacterium | reverse complement strand
TCGCAGGGATACCGGGCAATTTATCGCGAAAAGTTCCAACGAATTTAGAGGCAAAAAGCCTTGCGTTTTCCGTTCAGAATTAATCAGAGTTTCCTTAAATTGAAAATTACCTCAGGAATTAAAAATAATGTATCTAAAGAAAATGGAACTCTGCGGGTTTAAATCCTTTGCAGATAAGACTGTTTTGACTTTTGAAAAAGGCGTATCTGCAATCATAGGCCCTAACGGATGCGGGAAATCCAATATTTCCGATGCCGTCCGCTGGTGTCTGGGCGAAAAAAGAACCAAATCCATGAGAACCAAAGCTATGCAGGATGTCATATTCGGCGGGACGAAAGCAAGAAACGCCGCCGGTATGTCGGAGGTAACTCTGACGTTTGACAATTCCCAAAACGTGATACCGATAGATTATTCCGAGGTGGCAATTACAAGAAAACTTTTCAGAAGCGGCGAGAGTGAATACTTTATAAATAAAAATCAATGCAGACTGAAAGACATTATAGATTTGTTCCTTGATACAGGTATCGGAACGGGCGGATATTCCATTATTGAGCAGAATAAAATTGACGAGCTGGTTAT
This sequence comes from uncultured Endomicrobiia bacterium, assembly GCA_905236115.1. Classification (GTDB taxonomy): domain Bacteria; phylum Elusimicrobiota; class Endomicrobiia; order Endomicrobiales; family Endomicrobiaceae; genus Ruminimicrobiellum. The sequence continues at coordinate 3,700 of CAJOOL010000268.1, read as the reverse complement.
GGCAAACCCCGAAACGAGAAGAGAGTTTTTTGAGGAAGCCGCAGGCGTGGCAAAATATAAAGTAAGAAGAGAAGAAACACTGAAACGTCTTGAAAGAATTGATGCCGATATGTCAAGACTGGATGATTCTTTAAAGATTTTTGAAGGGCAGATTAAGCAGTTAGATCAGCAGGCAAAGAAAGCCAAACAGTGTAAAAAATATAAAGAAGATCTCGCAAAATATGAAATTGCCGAGGTGGTAAACAATCTTGCACGCGGTTATGAAGAAATAGAGAAAATAAAAACGGCAATAGAACCGAAAATAAGAGAACATGAAACCGCCAATGTTTCTTATCACCAAATGGAAGCGGAATTGCAGGATTTAAGACTTTCCCAGCAGGAAAATAACGAAAAATTTATTGCCTTAAATAACGAATATCAGGAGCTTAAGACGGAAGTTGCCGTCGCAGACAGCAAGATAAAAAATCTTCAGCAGAAAGATGCCGACTTGATAACGGAACAAGACCGCTTGAGAATAGAAATAGATGAAGCCCGTGAGAAAATATCAAAATACGAACAAGATAAAAATACTATGAATACGAATGATGACGGCATAGAAGACGAAGTTGCGAAACTTAAACAGGATTTGGACGAAAAGCAGGAAAGATACAACGAAATAAGGGTAAGACTTTCCGAACTGGGTGTAAGAGAAGACGAGATAAGAACGAAACTTAATGATTTTGACCAAACAAAAGACGGGCTGATAAACGAGAAGACTTCCGTTATTACACAGCAGGCCGAAGCCAACGCTACCGTTGAATCAACGGCAAGAAATATTGAAAGACTGAATAACGATATTGCACCTGCCAGCCAAGAAATAGAAACATTGAATGCAAAACTTCGGGAAGCGGAGAATTCTCTCAGAGAATTGGAAGTTAAGACCGAAGCGGATAAACAGGTGATAGTTAATATTGATGCGGAAATTGATGCTTTGAAAGATAAAGAGATTGAATACAATAAAAAGATTGCAGGGCTTGAAGCAAGAATAAATACCATTAAAGAAATGGATGCCGAAAACCCGATAAAAAATGCAATAAATTCCGTAAAAAGTTTGGGATATATAAAAAGTACCGTTGCGGAAATTATTTCTCCGGATTTGGATAAGATAGACATTGTTGCAAATGCTCTTGGCGAAAAAATCAATTATCTTATCTGTGACAATATGCAGCAGGCCGAAAATGCAATAAATTATTTAAATCAAAATAATATGTGCAGACTGACGTTTCTGCTTGCAGACCAAATAGCGGACAATATTCAGGTTCAGCCCAGCACCGACAGTGCGGTGGAGCTGTTTAAAATGCTTAACTGCAAACCGGAATATGAAAAAATAGGAAAGTTTATTTCCGACGGAATATTTATAAATAACGGTAAAATTTATTCCAAAGCCGTTGTTACCGGCGGTGCAAAAAATATTTCCGATAAGCCGGTTCTTCCCGAAGAGCAGATAAAAAAATTTCAGCAGGAAATAGACGGGCTGAAAACCGGGCTTGAAAATTTAAATAAAGAAATAGATGCAAAAGAAGAAAATAAATTAAACATCAGTTTTAATAATCAAAATAATTCCAACCAAAAGATAAGAATAGAAGCTCAAATATCAAACTTGCATGAAGATATTGAAAGAAGAAAAAACGATATTTCGGAAACCGCCTCGGAGATAGAAAAACTCAACAAAGAAAAAGAAGAAAAACAGAATATTCTTAACGGTGTTAATGATAAAATTGCCGCCATAGATACGCAGCTGTCGGATATTGAAACGCAGGAACAATCTTTGAGCGAAGAACTGAATAACATAGAACTTGAAACCGATGCTTTAAAAAATCAGCAGGAACAGGCGAATGCCGAATATATAGACAGTTCCAATAATTATGAAAGGAGAAAAAGCGACCTTGAACACAGACAGCAGGGACAGCAGTATCTTATAGAAAATATAAATAATTTGAATGCCGAAATAGAAAGAAAAACCAACAGAACCGCAGAAATAGAAATGGAACTTCAGAATGTTTTGGGAACGCAGGAAACGGAAACTTCAAATATTCAAAAATATAATGAGACCATGATACAGAAAGAAACCGAACTTCAGGTGGTTAAAGCCGACAGGGAAAGAATACAGACAGATATTGACAATAAAGAAACGGCCATAGCCGAAATAAGAGTAAAAGTTGAACAGCTTGCGGCGGAAGTAAGTTCTTTACAGTCGGAACAGAAAGGATATACCACGCAAAAGGATATTCTGGAAGCACAGATAAAAGAAACTTACGGCAAAACTTATGAAGAGATAAAAGACGAATATCTGGGTGTGCAGGCAGATAAAGAAGAAATTGCAAAATTGAGAAAAAAAATAGAAAGTTTCGGTGCCATTAACTGGAGTGCGGAAGAAGAATATGAAACTTTGTCGCAAAGGCACGATTTTATAAAAAATCAGAAAGAAGATTTATTGAAAGCCAAAAGTGATTTGGAAGAAACAATAAAAAAAATAAACGAAACCACTATAGAAAATTTTAAAAAGACTTTTGATTCCGTCAGAGAGAATTTCAAACATTTGTATAAGAAAGTTTTCGGCGGTGGCGATGCGGATTTGATTTTAACCGATGAAAGCAATCTTCTTGAAACCGGTGTAGATATTAAGGCACAGCCTCCCGGGAAATCCGTTAAAAATATTATGCAGTGTTCCGGAGGGGAAAAAGCTTTTACCGCGGTGGCTTTGCTGTTTTCTTTCTTTATGGTCAAGCCGTCTCCGTTCTGTATTCTTGACGAGGTTGATGCACCTTTTGACGATGCCAATGTCGGCAGATACAATAACATCATAAGAGAGTTTGCTCAAAATACTCAGTTTATGGTGGTTACGCATAATAAAAGAACCATGGAAATGGCGGATACCTTATACGGTGTTACGATGGAGCAGCAGGGTATTTCCAAAATAATTTCCGTCCGAATGAATAAAGACAGCGAAAAAGAAATAGACCAAATTTTATCAAAAAACAACAATTAATAATTAATTATGATAAAAACCATAGTATCGGCTTATTATTGCAGCAGCTATAAGCAGAATGAAGTTGACAATGCGGTTAATAATGCCGTAAAGGCTTTGGGTGCACAGGATATAATAAAGCCCGGGACAAAGATATTAATTAAGCCTAATTTATTGAGTGCTTATACTCCGGAACAGGCTATCACCACACATCCGGAAGTTGTCCGTGCCGTGATAAGAATAGTAAAAAAAGCCGGTGCGGTTCCCGTTATAGGCGACAGCCCGGGAAATCTTCTTAACGGTATAGAGACTGTTTGGGAAAAGACCGGAATGCTGAGTATGGCGAAAGAAGAAAATGCCGAACTTATAAATTTTGAAACGGCAGGTTCCATAGAAGTTTCCGTCAGGCATCCCACAATAAAACAGATTTATGTAACAAAGGCTCTTATAGACTGCGATGCTGTTATAAATATTCCCAAATTAAAAACTCATACGCTTATGGGGTTTTCCTGCGGGGTGAAAAATTTTTACGGATGTGTTGTCGGTGCAAGAAAAATAGAATACCACAAACTGGCACCTACTCCGTCGGATTTTGCCTATCTTTTAAGTGAAATTTACGGAATGATTAGGGAAAAAATTCTTTTTACGCTGGCGGACGGTATTGTCGGGCTGGAAGGCAACGGGCCGAGCTTA
>CAJOOL010000267.1 GCA_905236115.1 uncultured Endomicrobiia bacterium | reverse complement strand
CTGTATATCGGTATTTCTATCGGTTTTTCAAATTCCGTAAACGGATAAACTTTTTCCGGCGAAGAAAAATCAAACATATTGCTGGTGATAAAAAGTCCGTCTTTATTTTTTAAATCCGATAAATTCCTCTGCCATAAATCATACGCATCAATTTTTCCGCTTAAACAATAAACTCTTTTATCGGGTGTATAAAAATATATCTGGCTTGCCAAATAACTCTTATGCGTAAAAAGAAACGGTTTTTTGCCGTCGGGATAACTTCCATAAATTTCATTTATTTTTTCGGCAAGTTCCGCCCAGCCGTATAAATCATTGGATATATCAACAATTTCCGCTTTAGGTATTCCTAATTCAATTTTTTGTGCTTCTTTCTGCGGCAAGAAAGGTTCTATCGGAATAATTTTATACATACAGTGAACGCATACAAGAATAATCAAAAATACAGAAAATCCGCATGAAAAATAAATATATCTTCTAAACTTTATATTCTGCCGAAATTTGTCAATCAAATACGCCGCATACATTGTCAGCATAAGATAGCCCATGGCAGGCCAGTGAGGAAGAATTTCATTAAAAGTTGCTATTGCATTGAAAAAAATAAGAACTGGAACGGAAAAAGAAGCGATTAATACCGGAGCCGAAAAGCCGGAAAACTGAAAAGCCGAAGTTTTGTCGGTCTTTTTAGTTTCCGTGTTTTTTCCAATATTATTTACGGAATCTTTTATGATTATGTAAAACACATAACAATAGAAGATAAACAAAAACGGTGATACATATCCGGCCTGTGCTGCCAAAGAACGCCCGAACAGCGTAAACGAAAAACTCGGTAAATTTTTACCGAATCCGTGCTGAAACTGAAAACCGAAACTTGCCCAGTTGTTCTGCATATTCCATATAATTACGGGAAGAAACATAATAAAAGAAATCAAAACAGATAAATAAAGTTCTTTATTTTTAAACCAAAAACGGTGCTGTTTTGAGCAGGCCAAAAATATAATTATTGACGGGTATATCATAACGGCGGTATATTTTGAAAGAAATGCCAAACCTGTAGTAACACCTAACAGATACCAATATTTTTTTTCACCTGTTTCAATAATCCTTATAAATAAATAGAACGACAACATCCAGAATAAAGACAGCGGGGAATCGGGTATTGTGACGACTGCTCCGAGAAAAGAAAACACCGGCAGAACATTTAATAATACTGCTCCGGTGAATGCAGTTTTTTCATTAAACAATTTTTTTACGCACAGATAAAACAGCCATGATGTTAAAATAAAAATAATTACCGACGGAAGACGAACGGCAAACTCGTTTATTCCGAAAATATCCGTAAAGAATTTTATAATGTATCCTACTAAAGGCGGATGGTCGTAATAAGATAAATCCAAAAATTTGGAATACACCCAATAATGAGCTTCGTCTACGGTTAAGCCCAGCTTTCCTATAACGGAAAGTCTTAAAAATGTTGTTACGGCAGTCAAAATCCAAAACAATTTATAATAATATGACATTGTTCCCCTCACATCAGTTCTGAAATATTTAAAATAAATGAAATGTTCATTATATAAATTTTTGATTGGATACACAAAGAAAAAATTACCGCATTTTTTCTTTTGGGAAATGCCGAATAATTATGAATGAGTAAAAAGTCTTACGGTTTCCATTCAGAATTATTCAGCGTTTTCTTTATTTCGGAAAGTTCTTTTAAGATTTTACTGCCGAGTTTTTCAAGGTTTGAAATTTTGGTATTTATGTCATCATCCGTTTTTTCGGAATTTTTTTGTTCGTAGTTTTCTATAAAATAACTTACAGGAACATCAAGAACTTCGGCAAGTTTTTGTATGGAAGATACGGTAGGGTTTATATCGGTTGTCAGCCAGCGGCTTATGACGGTTTGAGAAATATTTATTTTTGCGGCAAGCACTCTCTGAGTAAGGTTTCTTTCAAACATTATCTTTCTTAATTGTTCGGAAAAATATTTGGAATTTTCTTTTTTCATAAAAATTATGCCGAAAATAAAATTATTGACTTTGATAACTAAATGTTATATAATATACGTATAGTTAATCAAAGACAATACAACAATCTTTGTAAAATAAACAAAAAAATAAAAGCCGGGCTGACT